>JBIJED010000422.1:0-3704 GCA_044343785.1 Azospirillales bacterium
CGAGCGCCTCGGAATACTCGACGAGGCCGACCGCCGCGGCGATCGCGGGCGCACGGCCCCGGTCGAACCCGTCGAAGCCGGGGTCGAGGAGCGCGTCGAGGATCTCCCGCGCCCGGTCGGCGCGGAAGTTGGCGAAGAGGATCCCGTCGCCGTCGCGCACGCCCGCGAAGCCGTCGATCACGGTGGCCGGCACGAACTCGTCGGTCGTTCCGGCGGCATAGGCCGCCGCGACCGCTGCGACCGGGTCGGCGGCGCGGGCGCCGCGCGCGTGCACGATGGCGTCGTAGGCCGTCTTCACCCGCTCCCAGCGATGGTCGCGGTCCATCGCGAAATAGCGGCCGCAGACCGTGCCGACCCGGATGCCCGCGTCCAGATCGGCGACGAAGGCGGCCAGTTGCTCGCGCGCGGTCGTCGGGCCGACGTCGCGCCCGTCGGTGAAGGCGTGGACGACGACGGGCACCCCCGCCGCCGCGACCCGGTTCGCGAGCGCGGCCATGTGGCGCTGGTGGGCGTGCACGCCGCCCGGCGAGGCGAGGCCCATCAGATGGCACGTGCCACCCGTGTTCCGCAACGTCGCGATCAGGCCCGCCAGCGCGGCGTTGCGCTCCAGCTCCCCGTCGGCGATGGCGCGGTCGATCCGCGGCAGGTCCTGGAACACGACGCGACCGGCGCCGAGGTTCATGTGGCCGACCTCGGAATTCCCGATCTGCCCCTCCGGCAGCCCCACGTCCTCGCCGCTCGCGTCGAGGAAGCCGCGCGGGCAGGACGACCAGAGCGCGTCGAAGGCGGGCGTGGCGGCCAGCGCCACCGCGTTGTCGGCCCGCTCCTCCCGCCAGCCCCAGCCGTCGAGGACGCACAGAACCACGGGCTTGGGGCGGTTCGCGGGGGCGGGAGGCATCGGCGTCTCGTCAGGCGCGGTGATAGGGATGGCCGGCCAGGATGGACTGGGCGCGCCAGAGCTGTTCGGCCACCATCACACGAACCAACAGATGTGGCCACGTCATGGCGCCGAGGGAGAGCCGCAGCTCGGCGCGCGCCAGCACCGCCGCGTCGTGCCCGTCGGCGCCGCCGACGAGGAACGCGGCCTCGCCGCGCCCGTCGTCCCGCCACGCGCCGATCCGGGCCGCCAGCGCCTCGCTCGACAGGACCGCCCCGCGCCCGTCGAGCGCGACCACGACCGCGCCCCTGGGCAGCGCGTCCAGCAACGCCTCGCCTTCGAGCCGGCGCAGCTCGTCCGGCGGCGCGCGGCGCCGGACCTCGATCTCGCGCAGCTGGACGGCCGGCGTCGTCCGGCCCGCGTAATCGTCGAACAGGTCGCGCATGGCGCCCGCCTTCCACCGGCCGACGGAGAGGATCGTCAGCCGCAAGGGCGCCGCGCGGCCGTCAGGCGCCCAGCGCGGCGGCGCGCCCGCGCGGGGCGGCCGGTTCGACCGGCGGCGCGGCGTCGGCCGCCCACATCTTCTCCAGCTGGTAGAAGGTGCGGACCTCCGGGCGGAACAGGTGGACGACGACGTCGCCCGCGTCGACCAGCACCCAGTCGGCCTGCGGCATCCCCTCGATCTGCACGCCGACGCCGCCCTTGCCGAGGCGGTCGCGCAGATGGTCGGCCATGGCGCCCACCTGCCGGGTCGAGCGGCCGGTGGCGACGACGAGCCAGTCCGCGATCGGCGACCGCCCGCGCAGGTCGATCGCCACGATCTCCTCCGCCTTGTCGTCGTCCAGCGAGGTGAGGACCGCGTCCTTCAGGCGCTCGGGCTCGCGATAGTCCGGGGCTGCGGTCGGGGCGGTCGCGGGGCGGAGGCCCCGGGTCTCAGCGTCGGTGATGGTCGTGTCCTTTCGGGCGTCAGGTCCGTGCGGCGGTCATCGCGTCGGCCACGCGCGCGCGCCGCCGACGGATCTCCGTCGCCGACGCCGGATGGAGGGGGATCGCCAGGAACGTCCACGCCGGAGGCGCCGCACGCCGCAGGCGCCGCGCCCCGGAACCGCCGATCCGCGCCGGACGGAACCGCTCGGCCGCTTTGCTGGCCAACGCTCCCAGAGAATAGGGGTGGCGGGCGAACACCGCAACCGGGGTGCGCCGAAAGATGTCGGTCCAGCGCTGCCAGCGCGGGATCTGGCCGAGGTTGTCGGCCCCCATCAGCCAGACGAACCGGGTCCGCGGGAACGACCGCGCCAGGGCCCCCAGCGTGTCGGCGGTGTAGCGCGTGCCGAGATTGGTCTCGATCGCGGTCGCGACCACCCGACGGTCCGGCGACAGCGCCCGCGCGCCGGCGAGGCGTTCCGCCAGGGGCGCCATGTCGGCCGCGCGCTTCAGCGGGTTCTGCGGGCTGACCAGCAGCCACACCGCGTCGAGACCCAGCCGGCGCAGCGCGAGGTGCGCCACGTGGCGGTGCCCGTCGTGCGCGGGGTTGAACGAGCCGCCGAGGATCCCGACCGAAAGGCCGGCCCAGCGTGCGGGCGAGAGCCGCCGCGGCGGCGGGATCGGGCCGATGGGCGGCAGCGGGGACCTCAGGGCCGGATCTGGCCGTCGCCGCGGACGACGTACTTGAAGGTCGTCAGCTGTTCCGCCCCGACGGGCCCGCGGGCGTGCAGGCGGCCGGTGGAGATGCCGATCTCCGCGCCGAAGCCGAACTCGCCGCCGTCGGCGAACTGGGTCGACGCGTTCCACAGCACGATGGCGCTGTCCACCTCGCGCAGGAACCGCTCGGCCGCGGTCGCGTCGGCGGTGACGATCGCGTCCGTGTGGTGGGACCCGTGGAGGCCGACGTGGGCGATCGCCTCCTCGATCCCGTCCACGACCCGCACCGCGATGATCGCGTCGAGGAACTCCGTGTCCCAGTCGGCCTCCACCGCCGGCACCGCGGCGGGGAAGAGGGCGCGGGTCCGCGCGTCGCCGCGGATCGAGCAGCCCGCCGCGGCCAGCGCGGACAGAAGATCGGGAAGCATCGCGGGCGCCGCCGCCCGGTCGATCAGCAGCGTCTCGGCCGCCCCGCAGACCGAGGTGCGGCGCATCTTGCTGTTCAGCAGCACCGACCGCGCCATCGCCGGGTCGGCGGCGGCGTGGACGTAGACGTGATTGTTCCCGTCGAGGTGGGCGAAGACGGGGACCCGGCTCTCCGCCTGCACCCGCTCGATCAGCGACTTGCCCCCGCGGGGCACGATCACGTCGATCAGCCCCGCCATCCGCAGCATCTGGCCGACCGCGGCGCGGTCCGTGGTGGGCACGATCTGGACGACCGTCGCGGGGAGGCCCGCGGCGACGATCCCCTCGTGCAGCGCCGCGACGATCGCGCGCGACGAATGGAAGCTCTCCGATCCGCCGCGCAGGATCGCCGCGTTGCCGGAGCGCAGGCAGAGGCCGCCGGCGTCGGCGGTCACGTTCGGCCGGCTCTCGTAGATGATGCCGACGACGCCGAGCGGCGTGCGCACCCGCTCGAAGGCGAGGCCGTTCGGGCGGCGCCAGCCGTCGGTCACCCGGCCGACGGGATCCGGGATCTCCGCGATGTCGAGGAGGCCGCGGACGATCCCCTCGACCCGCGATGCCGTCAGCTCGAGCCGGTCGACGAGGTTGGCCGCGCCGCCCCGCGTCCGCGCCGCCGCCACGTCCCGGCCATTGGCGGCCAGGATCTCGGCCGCCCGGTCCCGCACCGCGTCGGCGGCGGCCCGCAGTGCCGCGGTGCGCTGATCCGCCGGGGCGGACGCGA
>JBIJED010000423.1:0-3701 GCA_044343785.1 Azospirillales bacterium
GGTCCAGAGAGCGCCCGGACGCAGAACGCGCTGGACCTCCTGCACGATCCCGACGCAGACGGCCGGGTCGTGGCCGGGGTGTTCCAGCACGTGGGGCATCAGCATCTCGTCCGCCGTGTCGTCGGCCCACGGCCAGGGAAGCGCCCCGAGGTCGTGGACGGGATCCGGCGCGCATCCGGGCCACGCGCCCACCTTCAGCCAGCCGTCGCGGCGGTCGCCGCCGCAGCCCGGGTTCAGCTTCATGCCGCGAGAACCTCCAGATCGACCGCGATCCGGCCGACGACGTCGCTCCAGTCGCCGGCCACGGTCTGGCGATGCAGGCGCATCGACGGGTACCAGGGCGAGTCGGCGCGCTCCTCGAACCATCGCCAGTCGGCGACCTTCCGCAAGATCACCCAGACGGGCCGGCCCAGCGATCCGGCGAGGTGGGCGGTGATGGTGTCGCTGGTGACGATCAGGTCGAGCCCCGTCAGGACCGCCGCGGTGTCGAGAAAGGCGTGTCCGTCGGCGTCGAGCCGTGCCCCGAGGTCGACCAGACCGGCCGGCGCCGGCATCCATCGGCCGACGGGGTCGCGCTGAAGGGAGACGAAGGTGATGCCCGGTACCGCCAGCAGGGGACGGACGGATGCGAACGGCAGCGACCGCGTCCGGTCGTGCAGAACGGTCGGATTGCCCTGCCAGCAGAGGCCCACCCGGGGCCGGGGCCGACGGGCGAGCAGCCCGTCCCAGTGGCGGACCCGCTCCGGCTGCGCGGTCAGCAGCGGGGACGGCGCGCCGATGTCGGCCGCTCCGAGGCCGAGCCGATGGGGCAGGCTCATGAGGTGGCACCAGCCGTCGACCGCCGGGGGGGCGGCGCTCCGCCCGACGACGGCGACGCGGGGGTCGAGCCCGGCCAGGAGCCGGACGAGCCGGTCCGGCACGACGAAGGCGACCGCGGCGCCGGCGTCGGCGAGGCGCGGCAGGAACCGCGCGAACTGGACCATGTCGCCGTTGCCCTGTTCGGCCAGGACGAGGACCCGCGCCGGGGGCGGGCCGTCGGTCCAGTGCGGAAGGGCGGGGGGAATCGGGGGTCCCTTGTAGCCGGGCGTCCGCAGCCGCCATTCGTGCGCCGCCCAGCCCTCGGCGAACCGGCCGAGGCGCAGCAGCAGCATGCCGAGATCGTGGTGGGCGGTCGCGAGGTCGGGGTCGGCGGCGATCGCGGCGCGATAACTCCGCTCCGCGTCGCCGAAGCGGCCGTCGGCCTCGGCCACCTGCCCCAGATGCCAGAGGGCCGCGGCGTTCCCGGGTTCGAGCGTCGCCGCCCGGGCCCACAGCTGCCGTGCGCTCTCGGCTTCGCCCAGCCGCCAATGGATCTCGCCGAGCCGGAGATGGGCCGGGACGAGGGCGGGCCAGAGCCGGCAGATCCGCTCGAGCGCCGCAGCCTCGTCCACGGCCATGAGCGCGCCCAGCAGTTCGCGCACGCGCGCACCGGCGGCGGGATCACCGCCCGCGCGGGGGATCAGCCGGTCGGCTTCGGCGGCCAGTTCGGCACTGCGGGAATCGGACATCGCCCGGGCAGTCTAGCGACCGGTCCGACGGCCGCAACGGTGTCGGTCAATCCCGCACCACCTCGCCCCAGAGATCATAGTTGTCCGCATGCTCCACGCGGACCCGGACGATGTCGCCTTCCGCCACGGCCGTCTCGCCGTTCAGATAGACGCAGCCGTCGATCTCCGGCGCGTCGGCCCAGGAGCGGCCGAACGCCCCCTCGTCGTCCACCTCGTCGATCAGGACCTCGATGGTCGAGCCGATCTTCGCCGCCATGCGCGCGTTGCTGATGGCCTGCTGATGGGCCATCAGCCGGTGCCAGCGCTCCTCCTTCACCTCTTCGGGCACGTGTCCGGGAAGGTCGTTCGCCGCGGCACCGGTGACGTTCTCGTATTTGAACGCGCCGAGGCGATCGATCTGCGCCTGCGTCAGCCAGTCGAGGAGGAGCTGGAAGTCCGCCTCGGTCTCGCCGGGGAAGCCGACGATGAAGGTGGAGCGGAGCGCCAGCTCCGGCGCGATCGTGCGCCAGTTGCGGATCCGGTCGAGCACCTTCTCCTGGTTCGCCGGGCGCCGCATGGCCTTGAGCACCGTCGGCGAGGCGTGCTGGAAGGGGATGTCGAGGTAGGGGAGGATCTTCCGCTCGGCCATGAGCGGAATGACCTCGTCGACGTGCGGATAGGGATAGACGTAGTGGAGCCGGACCCACACGCCGAGTTCGCCCAGCGCCTCGCACAGCTCGGTCATCCGCGCCTTCACGGTGCGGCCGCGCCACTTGCCCTCGGCGTGGCGCAGGTCGAGCCCGTAGGCCGACGTGTCCTGGGAGATGACGAGGATCTCCTTCACCCCGGCCTTGGCGAGCTTCTCCGCCTCCCGCAGCACGTCCGCGACGGGGCGGCTCGCGAGGTCGCCGCGCATCGAGGGGATGATGCAGAAGCTGCAGCGGTGGTTGCAGCCCTCCGAGATCTTCAGATAGGCGTAGTGGCGGGGGGTGAGGCGGATGCCCTGCTCGGGCACGAGGTCGAAGAACGGATGGCTGACCGGCGGGGCCACGCCGTGCACCGCCTCGACCACCTGCTCGTACTGGTGCGGTCCGGTGACGGCGAGCACCTGCGGATACTTCTCCCGGATGAGCCCCGCCTCGGCGCCGAGGCAGCCGGTGACGATCACCTTCCCGTTCTCTGCGATGGCCTCGCCGATCGCCTCCAGGCTCTCGTCGCGCGCGCTGTCGAGGAAGCCGCAGGTGTTGACGAGCACCACGTCGGCGCCGTCGTAGGTGGACGAGATCGAATAGCCCTCGGCGCGCAGGCGCGTCAGGATCCGCTCGCTGTCGACGAGGGCCTTGGGGCAGCCGAGGCTGACGATGCCGACCTTGGGCGGCGTCTGGGCGGGGGCGGTGGCGGGCGTCCGTGTCATGACGCGCGAATATGTGGTGCGCGGGTCGTTCGCGCCAGCGTCGCCGCACTCTGGCCGGTGCGTCGGATCATTGGTCGTGTCATCCTGTCCGCGTGAAAGTCCGGGGGGTGTGCTCGTGACCGGCGTGGAACCTCAGAACCTCGTTCTCGAAATGCTTCGGGCCATCCGTTCAGACATCGCGCGGCCGGGGGACTCCCAGTCGGAGGCGCTGCAACGCCTGTCGCGCATCGAACTGGAGCAGATGCGCATGCGGCGTGACCAGGGGTCGGACGCGGAGGGCGTCGCCCCGATCCAGCTCCGGATCGACCGCATGCGCACCGGGATCGACCGGATCAAGCGCCGGCTCGACACCGTGGACTGACGGCCGCGGCCACCCCCCGGGAACGCCGCCCCTCCCTTCGCGTTTCGCATGGCGGGGCCCCCCGTCGTGCTTGACGCCCCTGGGGTCGGTCCATATATTCCGCCGACGACTTTCGGGGGGCAGGCTGTAGGCCGCACAGGGCCTAGACGCTGTCCCCGGTCACGGAACCCCCCGAAAAAATCGAGAGCCGACCAGATTTCCGGCCGGCGACGTTCGACCCCGCGCGGATCACAGCGATCCGACGGCGGGCGTTTTTCGTCGTTTGCGCACGGGATGGCGGTCGGCGGAACGGGATGAGAGCAGCGAAGGGCGGTCGATGCCGACGATCAACCAGTTGATCCGCAAGCCGCGGGTCCCCAACCAGGCGCGCAACAAGGTGCCGGCCATGGAGGCCTGCCCG
>JBIJED010000425.1:0-3692 GCA_044343785.1 Azospirillales bacterium
GCGAACAGGAGACGGATCGTGCCGCTGACGAACGCCTCGCCGAAGATGGGCATGAACATGAGCGCGGTGCCGACCCGCGCGAAGACGAGGAGGAACGCGTAGACCTGGGCGTTCAGGAACGTCTCGAGGGACACGACAGGCACCGCCGCCCCCTCAGCTCGCGCCGATGTCCGCGACCCGGTCCATCAGCAGGTTCGTGAAATCGATCAGGGTCGTGATGGCGCCGGCTGCACTCACGGAGAGGACCAGGATGAAGAACAACGCCTTGGGCACGAAGGTGAGCGTTCCCTCCTGGATGTGGGTGGCCGCCTGCACGATGGAGACGAGGACGCCGACGACGATGCCGACGATCAGGAACGGTGCCGATATGCGCAGGATGATCCAGACCGCATCGCGCATCAGCTGAAGGGCGTCGCCGACCTCCACCGTCCCTGCCCGTCAGATCGGCATGCGCAGGATTTCCTGATAGGCCTGGACCACGCGGTCGCGCACGGCGACGACGGCCTGCATCGTGACCTCGGCAGCCGACACGGCGGTCACGACCTCCGTGAGGTCGGCGCGACCGAGCGACGCCTGGACGGTCATGCGCTCCGCCGTGCGCGTCGTCGCGACGACCTCGCGCGCGGCATCCCGGACGAGATCGGAGAAGGCCGGGCCAGCCTGACGGTCGGCGGTGACGGGCGGCAGGACGCCAGTGACGCTGTTGGCGGCGCTGGTGTAGGCGGCAACCGCGTCGGAGATGCGAGTGACCATGTTCGACCTTCAGGCTGGAGTTTCCAACGGAACCCCGGCGTTTTGCCGGGGGGTCTCGGAAGACGTCACTGACGCAGGATGTCGAGAGTCCGCATCAGCATCATCTTCGATGCTTCGATCACGCTGGCGTTCGACTCGTAAGAGCGCTGCGCCTCGCGCATGTCCATCGTCTCGATCAGGGAGTTGACGTTCGGGTAGAGAACGTAGCCCTGCGGGTCGGCCGCCGGGTGTCCGGGCTCGAACCGACGCTGGAAGTCGCTGTTGTCGAGCCCGACGCGTTTGACGCGCACGGTGTCGAGCCCGAGCGAGCGGTCGAGTTCGTTCGCGAAGCTGACCGTCTTGCGCCGGTAGGGCAGCGAATCCGGCGTGGCCGCCGTCGAGTTCGCGTTCGCGAGATTCTCGGCGATGACGCGCAGACGGGTCCCCTGTGCCCGCATGCCCGCCGCCGAGATCTTCATCGCATTGTCGAGATCCATGGCTGCTGCCCCTGCGTTCCTCTGGCGCGCGGTCACTGACCGCGGCCGAGCACCATCTTGAACATGCCGATCTGGCGGCGGTAGAGATTCGTCACGAGCTGATAGTTCACGCCCGTGTCGGCGATCTTCAGCATCTGATGCTCGACCACCACCTGGTTCCCGTCGGGCGCGGTCTCGTAGAAGTTCCGGTCGGAGCGGGACGGGACGTCCTGCCCGCCGCGGACGTTGGTGCCGGTGAGGTGCCCCGTCTGGGTCGTCACCGGGCGCATCTTGCCTTCCTGCCCCATCGCCATGCGGAAGGTGAAGGGCTGCAGGTCGGACGGACGGTACTTGGGTGTGTCGGCGTTCGCCACGTTGTGGGAAAGCACCTCCTGGCGCTGCCCCAGCCACTGGAGCCGCTGCTTCATCACCCGGAACGCCGTGAGATCCGTCGGATCCATGGCAACGCTCCCCGCACCATCCAAACCGACGCGAACGATATCACGCACCCACCGCGAATTGAACCGCTTTCCCCCCATCGCACGGACATGGCGCGTGCCAACCGTGTGACCTCCCTTTGATCAGACGGACGGGGGTGGTACGTTGATGAGGTGGTCACGCGACGCGGCGAGGGCAAGTTGGCGCAAGGGACACCCGACGACGAGCGGCGGGCGCGGACGCGTCGCCTCGTCGCCGTCGCCCTCGATCATGAGTTCGGGGCCCTGCCGCGCGTCGTCGCCAGCGGACACGGTGCCGTCGCCGAGCGCATCCTCGACCTCGCGTTCGCGGCCGGCGTCAACGTGCGCGCGGACGGAGACCTGGCCGAGATCCTGGCGGCCGTCGATCTCGGCACCGACATCCCGCCCGAGGCGATCGTCGCCGTCGCCGAGATCCTGGCCCACGTCTATCGCGCCAACGGACCCGGAACCGCCGGCAGCCCGACATGACCGACCTCACCAGCGACATCGCCACCCTGACGCGACGGATCGCCCTCCTCACACGGACGGTCGAATCCGGCGGTGCCGTCGATCTCGCCGGCCTCGACGCCCACGTCCACGACATCTGCGAGGCCGTCCTCGCCCGGCCCGAGGACGAGGCCCGCGCGATGCGGGAGCCGGTCGAGGGTCTGCTGCGGTCGATCGACGTCCTGCGCCTCGCGCTGATCGAGGCCGCCGGCCGTGTCGACGCGACCGGGGCGGACGCGCCCCCGGGCCCCTGATCGCCGATGACGGCCGTCGATTACCTGCGCTTCGTCGGCGCGCTCGTCTTCGTGCTCGCGCTGATCGGCGCGGCCACATTCGCGTTCCGGCGGTTCGCGGCGGGAGGTGCCGTCGGCGCCCTCGTCCGGAGCCGTCGGCTCGGCATCGTCGAATCGATCGCGCTGGACGCACGGCACCGGCTGGTCCTCGTGCGGCGCGACGACGTGGAACATCTCATCGTGATCGGGCAGGCGGACCAGACCGTGGTCGAGACCGCCATACGCCTTCCGTCACGCACCATTCCGGCGGAGGAGACGCGTCAATGACCATCGGGCGTTGGGTCACGATCGGGGGAGCCGCTCTCCTCCTGCTCCTCGCAGGGCCGGCGGCGGCGCAGGACCTCTCCCTGAACCTCGGCCAGGGCGGCGGCTCGACGACGGCGCGGGTGATCCAGCTCCTCGCGGTGCTGACCATCATCTCCCTCGCCCCCTCGATCATCGTGATGGTGACGTCCTTCACGCGGATCGTGGTGGTGCTGTCGTTCCTGCGGACGGCGCTCGGCGTGCAGCAGACGCCGCCGAACACCGTCATCACCAGCCTCGCGCTTTTCCTGACGGCCTTCATCATGGCGCCGGTGCTGGAGCAGGTCTACCAGGAGGCGTTCCTGCCGCTCCTCAACGAACAGATCACGGAGGGCGAGGCGCTCCAGCGCGCAATCGCACCGGTCCAAGGTTTCATGCTCCGCCACACGCGCGAGCAGGACCTCAACCTGTTCGTCGGCATCGCCAAGCTCGATCCGCAGATCACGCCCGCGGAGACACCGGTCCACGTCATCATCCCGGCGTTCATGATTTCGGAGCTGCGCCGGGCCTTCGAGATCGGCTTCCTGCTGTTCATCCCGTTCCTGATCATCGACATGGTGGTGGCCACCGTCCTCATGTCGATGGGCATGATGATGCTGCCGCCGGCGACCATCTCGTTGCCGTTCAAGATCATCTTCTTCGTGCTCGTGGACGGTTGGTACCTGGTGGTCGGCAGCCTCGTCCAGAGCTTCGGGTCGTTGTAGCGATGGGCGGCGCGGCCTCTCCGGCCGCGCCGCCCGCCCCTCGCCCGTCCCGACGATCCGGTCTCAGTTCACCCGGGCGGTACCGGCGGCCGGGACCTCGCTCACGAGCCGGCGCTTGTACTCGGTCAGGAAGCCCTGGAACAGGTCCACCTCGCGCACCCGCTCCTGGATGGTGCGGATGTCGAGGAGGCCCGTCGCCTGCTCCGGCCGGGTCAGAAG
>JBIJED010000021.1:0-12675 GCA_044343785.1 Azospirillales bacterium
CCGACGCCGCGGTCGAGGCGGAGGTGACGGTCGCCGATCCCGAGGGCCGGACGGTGGCCGCCCTCCTGTCCGTCCCGGCCGGCGGGGCGCATCGCCTCGACCTCGCGGTCCACGTCCCCGACGTGCGGCCCTGGTCGCCGGACGCACCCGCCCTCTACGCCGTCACGGTCGCGCTCCGGCGCGACGGGGTGGTCGTCGACCGGCGTACCGGGCATTGCGGCTTCCGCACCTTCGAGACGCGGGACGGGCTGTTCCTGCTGAACGGCCGACCGTTCCACATGCGCGCGGCGCTGGACCAGGACTACTACCCCGACACGCTCTGCACGACGCCGTCGGTGGCCTTCCTCGAGGACCAGTTGCTGAAGGCGAAGCACCTCGGCCTCAACACGCTGCGCTGCCACATCAAGGTCGCCGACCCGCGCTACTACGAGGTGGCGGACCGCCTCGGCATGCTGGTGTGGACCGAACTGCCCAACGCCGGCCGCACCACCGCGCGGGCGCGGCGGCGGGCCGAGGCGCTGCTGAAGGCGATCGTCGATCGCGACGGCAACCATCCCTCGATCGCCGTCTGGACCATCGTGAACGAGAACTGGGGCACCGACCTCGTCCACGACGCCGGCCATCGCGCGTGGCTGAAGCGGACGGTCGACTGGCTCAAGGCCTACGACCCCCGCCGCCTCGTGGTCGACAACTCGCCGCTGGCCCCCAGCATGCACGTGAAGTCCGATCTGGCGGACATGCACTTCTACGCCGCCATCCCCGACAACCGCGCGGCCTGGGACGGGTTCGTCGACGCGCTCGCGGCGCGGCCCGACTGGCTGTTCAGCCGGGAGGGCGACGCCGAGACGACGGGGACCGAGCCCCTCCTGTGCTCGGAGTTCGGGAACTGGGGCCTGCCCCAGCCTGAGGACCTCGCCGACGCCGACGGCCGGGAGCCGTGGTGGTTCGAGACCGGGCACGACTGGGGCGAGGGGGTGATGTACGCGCACGGCGTCCAGAACCGCTTCCGCGACTGGAGCCTCGACCGCGTGTTCGGCTCGCTCCGCGCCTTCGTCGAGGCGGCGCAGTGGCAGCAGTTCCGCGCGCTCAAGTACGAGATCGAGGCGATGCGGCGCAAGCCGACGCTCGCGGGCTACGTCATCACCGAGCTGACCGACTGCCACTGGGAATCGAACGGCCTCATGGACATGCGGCGCAACCCGCGGGTCTTCCACGACGTCTTCGCCACGATCAACGCCGACACGGTGATCGTGCCCGCGTGGGAAAGCCTGTCCTGCCGTGCCGGCGGCACGCTGCGGATCGGCCTCGCGGTCGCCCACGGCGCGGGCGCGCCGTTCCCCGGCGGGACGGTTGAGGCCTTCCTCGGCGAGGGGCGCGTCGTCGCGGTGCCCGCGATGGCGGCGGGCACGGTCGCGGTTCCCGGCACGGTCGAGGTGCCGGTTCCGGCCGTCTCCGCCCCCGGCCTGCACCGGCTGACGCTGGAACTGCGCGACCCGGCCGGCACCATCGTCGCGACCAACCACCTCGACGTGGCGGTCCACCCGGAACGGGCCGATCCGCCGCCGGTCCCCGTCTGGTCGCCCGATGCGGACGTCCGCGACCGCCTCGCCGCCCTCGGCTACCGGGTCGCGGTGTCGGCGCAGGGCGCGGCCCTCACCGTCGCCCGGAGCGCTGACGAGGCGATCGCCGGCCGGGTCCGGGCGGGCGGGCGGCTCCTGCTCCTGCCCGAGGCGGAGACGGCGCTCGACCCCTTCTTCCCGCACTGGCAGGCGGTGCGGGTGCGGGCGCGCGCCGGCACGCTGTGGGCGGGCGACTGGGCCTCCTCCTTCGCCTGGCTCGCCCGGACAGGCGTCTTCGCCGACCTGCCGGGCGGGCCGCTGCTGGACGCGACGTTCGATCGCGTGATCCCGACCCACGTGATCGCGGGCTGCAACCTGCTCGACTTCCAGTCCCGGGTGCACGCCGGCCTCGTGGTCGGCTGGATCCACAAGGCGGTCGCGCTGGCGGCCGAGCGGCCCTACGGCGAGGGGCGGATGCTCGTCTCCACCTTCCGCCTGTTCCGCGATCCGCCGGGGGCCGATCCGACGGCGACGGCGCTGCTCGACCGGCTCGTGGCCCTCGCCCTGTCCCTGTCCCGGACGGCCGGCGAGGGGACGGAACGTCCGGTCCGCGAACCGTCCGTCGGCTGAGGGACGGCGAGGGAGGGGCAGGGGTGCGTGTGCGTCGCACCCCCCCGATCGGGAACAGAACGGGCCCCCGACCGGTTTGGACTGCCGGACCCGGCCGGTCCCGTCGGGCCCGACAGGTCATCGGGACGTGCGCGCGGGGCCGGGCCGGCCGATCGCCCGCCAAAAAGCCGAACGGAGCCCGGATGTCACTGCCGCCCTGCCCGGACGCGGGCAATCGCCTGATCGTCTGCCTGTCCCATCTCCGATGGACCTTCGTCCACCAACGCCCCCAGCACCTCCTCGTCCGCGCGGCGCGCGGCGGGCGGGTGCTGTTCGTCGAGGAGCCGGTCTTCGAGGCGGGGGCGGTGCCGCGGATGGACCTCCATCCCCAGCCGTCCGGCGTGATCGTCTGCGTGCCCGTGCTCCCGCCCGGTGCGGCGGTGGTCGAGATGCAGCGGGAGCTGCTCGACGGTCTCCTCGCCGGGCGGCCCGGGGCTCCCCTCGTCCTCTGGTACTACACGCCGATGGCGCTGGCCTTCACCGACCGTCTCGCGCCCGACGCGATCGTCTACGACTGCATGGACGAGCTGTCGGGCTTCCGCGGTGCGGCCGCCGGCCTCGGCGCGATGGAGCAGCGGCTGTTCGACCGGGCCGACCTCGTCTTCGCGGGCGGCCCCAGCCTCTACGAGGCCAAGCGCCACCGCCATCACGCCGTCCACGCCTTTCCGAGCAGCATCGATGCGGCCCATTTCGCCCGCGCCCGCGGCCCCGTCGCCGATCCGCCCGGGCAGGCCGGGATCCCGCGCCCGCGGCTCGGCTGGTTCGGGGTGATCGACGAGCGCATGGACCTCGACCTCGTCGCGGGCATCGCGGACCGGCGGCCGGACTGGCAGCTGGTCATGGTCGGGCCGGTGGTGAAGATCGACCCCGAAACCCTGCCGCGGCGGGCGAACGTCCACTGGATCGGGCCGCGGGACTATTCGGACCTTCCCGACCATCTCGCCGGCTGGGACGTCGGGATCATGCCCTTCGCCATGAACGAGGCGACACGCTTCATCAGCCCGACCAAGACGCCGGAGTTCCTGGCCGCGGGCGTGCCCGTCGTCTCCACCCCCGTCGCCGACGTGGTGCGCCCCTGGGGCGAGGCGGGTCTGGTGGAGATCGCGGCCACGGCCGAGGCGACGGTGGAGAAGGCTGCGGCGCTGATGGCGCGCCCGCGCGGGCCGTGGCTGGAAAGGGTCGACCGCCGGCTCGCCACCATGTCGTGGGACCGCACCTGGGCGGCGATGGAGGCGCGCCTCGCCGAGGCGCTCGCCGACGGGGCGCCCGGCGCGACGCCCGCGTGGCCCGCGACCGTGGCGGCGGGGAGGACGGCGCGTGTTTGACTGGCTCGTGGTGGGGGCGGGCTTCGCCGGCTGCACGATCGCCGAGCGGCTCGCCAGCGTGCGCGACCAGAAGGTGCTGGTCGTCGACCGGCGCCCCCATGTCGCCGGCAACGCCTACGACGTCCACGACGCGGCCGGGGTGCTGATGCACCGCTACGGCCCGCACATCTTCCACACCAACGCGCAGGCCGTGTTCGACCATCTGTCGCGCTTCACCGCTTGGCGGCCCTACGAGCACCGGGTGCTGGCGAGGGTGGACGGGCAGCTGCTGCCGATCCCCATCAACCTCGACACGGTCAACCGCCTCTACGGCCTGTCGATGGAGCCGCACGAGATGGAGGCGTTCCTGGCCGCCCGGGCGGAGCCGGTGGAAACGATCCGGACGTCGGAGGACGTCGTCGTCTCCCGCGTCGGCCGTGACCTCTACGAGAAGTTCTTCCGCGGCTACACCCGCAAGCAATGGGGCCTCGACCCGTCCGAACTGGACAAGTCCGTCACCGCGCGGGTGCCGACGCGCACGGACCGCGACGACCGATACTTCACCGACCGGTTCCAGGCGATGCCGGCCGAGGGCTACACCCGGATGTTCGGGCGCATGCTGGCGCATCCGAACATCAAGGTCCTGCTGCAGGCCGACTTCCGCGAGATCCGGGACATGATCCCGTTCCGGCGCATGGTCTTCACCGGGCCGGTGGACGAGTTCTACGGATACCGCTTCGGCCGCCTGCCGTACCGCTCGCTCCGGTTCCGGCACGTCACGCTGGACAAGGAGTGGCACCAGCCGGTCGCCGTCGTGAACCACCCCATGGACGAGGCGTACACCCGCGTCACCGAGTACAAGCACCTGACCGGCCAGGACCACCGGAAGACCACCCTGACGTACGAGTACCCGAGCGCCACCGGCGACCCGTACTATCCGATCCCCCGGCCGGAGAACGCGGCGCTCTACAGGCGCTACGAGGCGCTGGCCGACGCCGAGCGGGACGTCTGGTTCGTCGGCCGTCTCGCGACGTACCGCTACTGGAACATGGACCAGGTGGTCGGGCAGGCGCTCGCCACCTTCGCCCGGATCGACGAGACGGAGCGCCTGCGCGACGCCGGCCTCTCGATCGCCCGGACCGCGCGGACCGTCCGGGCGGAGGCCGTGCCCCTCGCCACGGAAGGTGTCGCCCGTGCCGGCTCCTGACGGTCCCGAGGTCTGGGGCGGGATCGAGTGCACGGTGGTCCGCATCGGCGACGACGTCCGCGACCAGATGGCCGAGACGGGGCACCGCGACCGCATCGGGGACCTCGACGCCGTCGCGGCGCTCGGCATCCGCACGCTGCGCCATCCCGTGCTGTGGGAGCACGTGTCGCCGGACGGGCCCGACCGGGCCGACTTCCGCTGGCACGACCTGCGGATGGGGCGGCTCGCGGACCTCGGCATCGCGCCCGTCGCCGGCCTCGTCCACCACGGCAGCGGCCCGCGCTGGACGGGCCTGCTCGATCCGGCCTTCCCGGAGATGCTGGCCGTCCATGCGGCCCGGGTGGCGGAGCGGTATCCGTGGGTGGACATGTTCACCCCGATCAACGAGCCGCTGACGACGGCGCGCTTCGGGGGTCTCTACGGGCACTGGCAGCCGCACGGGCGGGACGAGGCGACGATGCTCCGCTGCCTCCACACCCAGTGCCGGGCGACGCTCCTGGCCATGCGCGCCATCCGCCGCGTCACGCCCGCGGCGCGTCTGGTCCAGACCGACGATCTCGGGCGGATCTTCTCCACCCCGCTGCTGGCCTATCAGGCGGCGCGGGAGAACGAGCGGCGCTGGCTGGGCTTCGATCTCCTGTGCGGGCGCATCGACCGCGACCATCCCTGGTTCCGCGACGTCCTGGCCGCCGGGATCGGGGAGGACGACCTCGCCCCCTTCCGCGGGGGCGAGGCCACGCCCGACATCCTGGGGATCAACCACTACCTGACCAGCGACCGCTACCTCGACGAGGACGTGGCCCGCTATCCCCCCCACATCCGTGGCGGCAACGGCCGCCATCGCTACGCCGACGCGGAGGCGGTGCGCATGCCCTGGCCCGTGGGCGAGACGGGGTTCGCCCCGCGGCTGCGCGAGGCGTGGGCGCGCTACCGCCTGCCGATGGCGATCACGGAGGCCCATCACGGCTGCACCCGGGACGAACAGATCCGCTGGCTCGCCGAGGCGTGGGCGGACGCCCGCACGGTCCGGGCGGAGGGGATCGACCTCCGGGCGGTGACGGTCTGGTCGCTGTTCGGCGCGGTCGACTGGAACACGCTCCTGACCCGCCGGTCCGGCTTCTACGAGCCCGGGTCCTTCGACGCCCGTTCCGACCCGCCCCGGCCGACCGCGCTGGCCGCCGCGACCGCGGCGCTCGCGCGGGACGGGCGTTTCGACCATCCGGTGCTCGACCGTCCGGGCTGGTGGCACCGGCCCGGACGGCACTACGCCGCCGCCCCGGTGACGCCGGACCGGCGGCCGTCGGCGCCCGCCCCGCGGGTGATCCTGCTGGCCGGCGGGGGTGGTTCGCTCGGGCGCGCCTTCGCCCGGATCTGCGCGTCCCGCGGCCTCGACGTCGTGGTCACCACCCGGGCGGACCTCGACGTCGCCGATCCCCGGGCGGTGGCCGCCGCCATCGACGGCCTCCGGCCCTGGGCGATCGTGAACGCCGCCGGCTACGCCCTGCCGCCCGGCGCGCCGGAGGAGCCGGGCCGCTGCGTGCGGGCGAACGTGGACGGCGCCCTCGTCCTCGCCCGGGCGGCGGCGGCGGCGGGCCTGCCGCTCGTCGCCTTCTCCTCCGACCGCGTGTTCGACGGAACGCTCGGCCGGCCCTACGTCGAGGACGACGCGATCGGGCCGCGCTGCGCCTGGGGCGCCAGCAAGGCGGAGGCGGAGCGGCGCGTCTCGGCCGCCCACCCCGACGCGCTGATCGTGCGGACCGGCGCCTTCTTCGGTCCCTGGGAACCGACCGCCTTCGCCGCCATCGCCCGCCGGGCGTTGGAGGACAGCGGCCGGTTCGAGGCGGAGGAGGACGTGGCGATGTCGCCCGCCTACGTGCCCGATCTCGTGCACGCGGCGCTCGACCTCCTGATCGACGGGGCTTCCGGCGTCTGGCACCTCGCCAACGGCGGCTCCTGCACCCGTCACGCCCTCGCCCGCACGGTCGCCACGGCCGCCGGCCTCGACCCCGGCCGGATCGTCCCCTTCCGCCGGGGGGAGGCGCTGTCGACCGTGCTGGCGAGCCGGCGGGGTGTGCTGCTCCCCCCGCTCGAGGACGCGTTCGCGCGCTATCTTCGCGATACCGCCGCCTGAGAGGCCCCCGCGCCTAGCCGTCCCCGCGCAGCCGTGCCGCCAGCGCCGCGGACAGGCCGGTCGATTGCCGTCCCGTCGGCCGCACGAGGCTGCCGCGCGCGGCCGGGGGCGGGCCGAGGCGGACCAGCATCTCCAGCAGCGGCACGCCGCAGGCGATGCCGTCGACCAGCGGCACCGGCGCCCGCGGCTGGAGCCGCGTCGCCATGCCGGCCATCGCCGCCCCGCAGAGCACCACGCACTCCGCCCCGTCCTCCTCGGCCAGCCGCGTCGCCGCCTCGACGACACGGTCGTTCACCGCGTCCGGCGTGTTGAGCGCGGCGGTCGCGTCCATGGCGATCGAGCGCAGCCCGGCGAAGCGGTCGGCGAGGCCGTGTGCTGCGATCAGTTCGCGGTAGAGCTGCGGCGTGCCGAACACGACGAGGCCGTAGCGCGCCCCCAGCATGTGGGCGGTCAGCGCCGCCGCCTCGGTCATGCCCACGGTCGGCAGGCCCGTCATCTCCCGCACCGCCATCAGCGCCGTGTCGTAGGAGACGGCCAGCAGGATGCCGTCGCAGCCCGGCGCGTGTTCGGCCGCCAGCGACAGGATCCCGTGGGAGGCGATCGCGTTCTCGGTGCGGGTGTTGATGATGCGGGGACCGAAGGCCCCTGTCGCGGTCACGATCTCCGTGCCGGGCGCGGCGGCGGCCCGGGCGACGGCGGCGCAGGCCTGGGTGACCGTGGCGGTCGTGTTCGGATTGATCAGAAGCAGGCGCACGGTCTCGGTCTCCGGGCTGGCGGCGCGGCGGCGCCGGGATCGGCCAGGAGATACCGGACGGGCGGGCGGATCGCCACCGCCGGCCGCATCGCGCGGCCGGCGGTGGCGACGGCCGGTCAGGTCCCGATCTTGCCGCCGTCGACCTTCGTGATCACCAGCGTCGCCGAGCGCGGCACCTTGCCCGCCCCGTCGGGGAAGGCCGACTGGTGCTTGCCGGCCGCGAAGTCGGCACGCGACGTGCTGGCGCCGGGGTGCTGCAGGTTGACGAACATCGTCGTCTGGTCCGGCGTCGTGATCACGCCGGTGACCTCCTGGCCCAGCGGACCGGTGAGGAAGCGGCGGATCTCGCCGGTCCGCGGATCGGCGGCGAGCATGCAGTTGTTGCCGACGACCTTCAGGTCGCCGCGGTTCTGCTCGCTCTCGCCGATGTCCGTCTGGATCCACAGGCGGCTGTCGGCGTCGATCCACAGCCCGTCCGGGCAGGCGAAGATGCTGTCGGCACCGAGCGCGCGGCCGGCCACCGTCTTCGAGTTGACCGCATCGCCCGCGATCACGAACAGCTCCCACTTGAAGGTGGCAGCGGCGTGGTCGCCATTGGCCTCGGTCCAGCGCACGATCTGGCCGAACTGGTTGCGGGCGCGCGGGTTGACCGGGTCGGTCTGCACTAGCGTCCGGTTGGTGTTGTTGGTGAGCGTGAAGTAGACCTCGCCCGTCTTCGGGTCGACCGCACCCCACTCCGGCCGGTCCATCTTGGTGGCGCCGGCGCGGTCGGCCGCGAGGCGGGTGTTCACCAGGATGTCGGCCAGATCGGCGAAGCCGTTCGCCGGCGTCAGGCCGTTCTGGCCCGGCACCAGCGCCAGCCACTCGCCCGAGCCGTCGGCGTTGAATTTCGCGGCGTAGAGCGTGCCCTCGTCGAGCAGCGCACCGTTGGCGGTCGCCGGATCGTAGGGGCGCGCGGAGACGAACTTGTAGATGTACTCGAAGCGGCTGTCGTCGCCCGAGTAGCAGACGACGGGCTTGCCCGCGACCGCCGGGGCGAACACCACGCCCTCGTGGGCGAAGCGACCCAGCGCCGTGCGCTTCACCGGCACGGCGTTCGGGTCGTAGGGGTTGAACTCGACCATCCAGCCGAAGGCGTTCGGCTCGTTGCGATAGTCGTCCGTCGCCGCCGCACCCTTCGTCGAGGCGTCGAAGCGGGCGTAGTCGTCCGCACCGCCGGCCGCGAGTTCCCAGCCGTAGCGCGACCGGCCGCCGGCCACGACGCCGTAGCGGGCGTGCTCGCGCGGGAGCGCCGGGCGCCCGTCGCGCTGGTCGGCGTTGCGGAAGTAGCCGGCCCAGTTCTCCTCGGCCGTCATGTAGGTGTTCCACGGCGTGACGCCGTGCGCGCAGTTGTTCAGCGTGCCGCGGACGCGGGTCCCGTCGGGGCTGTACTTCGTCACCACGTGCTTCGTCCCGCGGACCGGGCCCGCGATGTTCATCGGCGTCAGGCCGGTGACGCGGCGGTTGCGCGGGTCCTGGACGACCGTCCAGTTGCCGTCGGCGCCGCGACGCACGCGGACGACCGACACGCCGTGCGCGTTCAGCTCCTTCAGCACCTCGTCGGCGACGCGGGCGTTGTTCTCGATGACGACGTCGTCGCCGCCGAGTTCCTTGCCCCGGTAGGCGGCGTGGAGGGTGCGGGCCTCGACGTACTCGTGGTTCACGACCAGCAGGCCGTCGGTCGAGGAGCCGTCGATCGGGTAGAAGTGCATCCCGTCATGATGGGCGCCCACCTGCATCGCCTGCTCGGCGCCGGTGTTCGCACCGTCCCGATAGGCCGGCATGGAGCCGGCGATCGGCGTGCCCTGCGGGATCAGCACCTGGACCTTGTAGCCCTCGGGCACCACGACCGTGTCGGCCTCGCTGACCGGCACCGCCTTGAAGCCCAGCAGCGGGGAGCCGGCGGCGGCCGGCTGCGCCTGCGCCTGCGCGACCGAGGGGGCCGCGAGACCGGCGCCGAAGACGCCGGTCGCGGCGGCGGCGAGGCCGCCGACCATGAACCCGCGGCGCGAGGTGCGCGCGTCGACGACGTCGTAGAAGGTGGGGTTGGCCGACAGGTTGCACGGCGGCTCGTCGCCGTGCTCGTGGCCCGGGGCCAGGGTGTGGTCCGGGTAGTCCTTCTCGTACTGGCTCATGGCTCCGCCTCTCCGCGATGCATGGGTGAGCGCTCTTGCGGCGCGTGTGAATTGCGCGCGGATACTGGCGAAGAGTTGTGACGCCCGGGTTACGGTTCCATGTCGGTTCGGATGCGCCGCGCGGGCGCCGTCAGGCCTCCTCCGCCTCCTTGGCCTCGGCGGCGTCGAGCGTCTTCCACGCCTCCTGTTCCTTCCTGGACGCGCCCCCGAGGGTCGCCAGCGCCTGTCGCAGCCGCTCGCGCACGAGGTCGCGGCCCAGGAGCCCCATGGCGTCGAAGAGGGGGACCGACGCCGTGTTCCCGGTGACCGCGACGTAGAAGTGGCGGACGAGATCCTTGAACTTCGCGCCCGTCGGCTCGGCCAGCCCGCGCATCACGGTCTCGACCGACGATTTGTCGAACTCGTCGAGCGCGTCGAACCGCCACAGGGCCAGCTGGAACGCCATGCGGAGTACGTCGGCCGGCACCTTGCCGTCGAGCAGCCGCTCCGCCGGCAGGTCGAGCCGCCCGGCGAAGAAGAAGGACGTCAGCGGCCCGAGGTCGGACAGCCGCTCGATCCGCGTGCGGGCGAGCGGGGCGATGGCGCCGAGCCGCGCCGGGTTCAGCGCCCAGTCCTCGACCGCGCGGGCGAACCCGGCGTCGTCCAGGCGCTCGCGGATCCAGCGGCCGTTCAGCCAGTCGAGCTTGGCGGTATCGAACACCGGCCCGCCGAGCGAGATGTTCTGGAGGTCGAAGCGTTCGACCAGCTCGTCCAGCGTCGCCATCTCCTCCCCGTCGGCCGACGACAGCGCGAACAGGCCGAGGAAGTTGAGCATCGCCTGGGGCAGATAGCCCATCGACCGGTAGAAGAGGATGCTCGTCGGGTTCTTGCGCTTGGACAGCTTCGACCGGTCGGCGTTCCTGAGCAGCGGCAGGTGCATCAGCTTCGGCATCTCCCAGCCGAAGAACTCGTAGAGCAGCACGTGCTTGGGGGCCGACGAGATCCACTCCTCGCCGCGCAGCACGTGGGTGATGCCCATCAGATGGTCGTCGACCACGTTCGCGAGGTGGTATGTGGGCAGGCCGTCCGACTTCATCAGGACCTGCATGTCGACCGTCTCCCACCCGATCTCGATCGGGCCGCGGCGCAGGTCGTCGATGGTCACGCTGCCGTCGCGCGGCACCTTCATGCGGATGACGAAGGGTTCGCCCGCCGCCTCCTTGGCCGCGACCTCGGACGGGGAGAGGTGCATGCAGAAGCCGTCGTAGCGCTGCCGCTCGCCGCGCAGCTTCTGCTCCATCCGCATCCGGTCGAGCCGATCGGTGGTGCAGAAGCACTTGAAGGCGTGGCCCTCGTCCAGCAGGCGCTGCGTGTGGTCCTTGTAGATCGCCGACCGGTCGGACTGGCGATAGGGGCCGCAGGGGCCGCCCACGTCCGGCCCCTCGTCCCAGGTGAGGCCGAGCCAGCGCAGCGCCTCGAGGATGGTCCGCTCGCTCGCCGCCGTGGAGCGCGCGCGGTCCGTGTCCTCGATCCGCAGCAGGAACTGCCCGCCGTGCTTCTTCGCGAACAGGACGTTCATCAGCGCGACGTAGGCGGTGCCGACGTGCGGATCGCCGGTGGGCGAGGGGGCGACGCGGGTGCGGACGGTCATGGCGGCTCACTCGGGCGCTGCGGAAGGCGAGAGGAGATGCCACGGACGGCGCGGGGAATCCAGTGGGGCGGGGTCGCGGGGGCGCCGCGTCCCCACCCTCGAGGCAATTCTCCTGCACTCGTCTCGTTCGTCAATCCGGTGGACTTTGAGGAAAGTTTGAGGAAACCCTACAGAGGAACGCCGACATCAAAATCGGATCAAACATGCAGCGAACGTTTTCCGACGTGGATGCCGCTCTGGATCGGATCGCGAAGGGCGCGACGGCCGACGAGTGCGAGAGCGAGACCCTCGATTTTAAGGAAGACCGGGGTGACTCACGGGAAATCGAACGACTTGTTGCCGAGGCGGTGCTCTGCTTCGCGAATGCGGCTGGCGGAACCGTCGTGGTCGGTGTCGCGGACAGCGTCGGGGGGCCGGCGGCGATCAGGGGCACCCGTATCGATCCCGATCATCTGCGCCGCCGGATCTACGATCTGACCGTTCCGAGCCTGTCGGTAGACGTCCGCCTTCACCATACACATCGGAACCTGCTCGTCGTCTTCGTCCCACAGAGCCCCGACATCCACGCGGACACCCAGGGCCGGGCCAAGCGAAGGGTTCACAAGGATTGCCTGGTCTTGAACCCCGAGCAGCAGATGCGCCTGCGCGAGGAACGGCGTGGGATCAACGACTGGTCCGCGGCGGCCAGTCCGCGGACCATCGCCGATGTGGTGCCGGACGCCCTCATCCGGGCGAGGGCGTTCCTCGGCGCCTTCAACGACGACCGCAGGGCGCTGGCGACGCAAAGCGACGTCGACCTCCTCAACGCACTCGGGGTGCTTGTCGATCGCCGGATCCTGAACAATGCGGGAGCGCTCCTTTTCTGCGCCTCTGAACCCTCCGATCCCCCTTCGGTCCTTTACCAGTATCGGACGACGCCGGGTGGGGAGCCCAAGGCCGTCGTCCGCATCGTTCCCCCGATGGTCACCGGCTTTGCCCGCGTCCTCGAACTCGTCGCCGCGCGGCAGGTGCTCACCCCGGTCACGCTTCCGAGCGGTCAGCAGATCACGATCGAGGACTTTCCGTCGCTCGCCGTGCGGGAGGCGATCTCCAATGCCCTGTGCCACAGGGACCACCGCCTCAACGGGACGGTGCTGGTCGATCAAGCGCCGCAGGTTCTTTCGATCGATTCTCCGGGCCCGCTGGTCTCGGGTGTCACGCCGTCGAACATCCTCACGACTACGCCGCGGCCTCGGAATCCGGCGCTC
>JBIJED010000047.1:0-10485 GCA_044343785.1 Azospirillales bacterium
GCCACCGTCCGCCATCCCGACCGCTCGCTCCTCGACCTGTTCGAGCAGGAGGTCGACGCGCTGGAGGCGCTGCACCCGGACGATCGCGAGCGGCTGAAGCGGCGCGCGCGGCGCGCGCACGCCGCCGCACGGCCGGCCGGGCCGACGCTCCACGATCCGATCGAGACGGTGGTCCGCCTCCTCGGTCCCGTCGACCCGGACGACCCGGGCCCCGAGGCGATCGAGGACCGGCGTCTGGAGGCGGAGTTCCGCCGTCTCCTGGCCGCGCGGACGGACCTCGCGGGGAAGCTGGCGGTCTATGTCCACGCCATGCAGGCCGCGTTCGAGGCGCGGCACCGGCCGCACGTGCTGGTGGTGACCTGAAGGGCGCCCCCGGACCGGCGCGGAAGGCGGGCGACACGGCGGATCCGCGTGCTATCCATGTTTTCATGACCGACCAGCCGACGCGGCCGCTCGCGACCGCCACGCCCCCCTATCTCGCCGGCCTCAACCCGCCCCAGCGCCTGGCGGTCGAGACGCTGGACGGGCCGGTCCTCGTGCTCTCCGGCGCGGGGACGGGCAAGACGCGGGTGCTCACCACCCGCCTCGCCCACCTGCTGCTGACCCGCCGCGCCTCGCCCTGGCAGATCCTCGCCGTCACCTTCACCAACAAGGCGGCGCGGGAAATGCGGGAGCGCGTGTCCGCCCTCCTCGGCACCGCGACCGAGGGGTGGTGGATGGGCACGTTCCATTCGCTGGCCGCGCGCATCCTGCGCGAGAACGCCGACCTGGTCGGGCTGCGGTCGAACTTCACGATCCTCGACACCGACGACCAGATCCGCCTCCTGAAGCAGCTGCTGGCGGCCGAGGGGATCGACGACAAGAAGTGGCCCGCCCGCGTGATCGCCGGCGTCATCGACCGCTGGAAGGACCGCGGCCTGACGCCGGAGAAGCTGAAACCCGAGGACGCGGGCGACGTGGCCGGCGGGCGGATGGTCGCCCTCTACCGCGCCTACCGCGAGCGGCTGATCGCCCTGAACGCCTGCGACTTCGGCGACCTGCTGCTCCACAACCTGACCATCTTCCTGACCGACGACGAGGTTCTGAAGGGGTATCAGCGGCGTTTCCGTTACATCCTCGTCGACGAGTACCAGGACACCAACGTCGCCCAGTACCAGTGGCTTCGCCTCCTCGCCCAGGGGCACCGGAACCTCTGCTGCGTCGGCGACGACGACCAGTCCATCTACGGCTGGCGCGGGGCGGAGGTGGGCAACATCCTGCGCTTCGAGGCCGACTTCCCCGGGGCGGCCGTCATCCGGCTGGAGCAGAACTACCGCTCGTCGGGCCACATCCTCGGCGCGGCCGCGGGCCTCATCGCCCACAACCGCGGCCGCCTCGGCAAGACGCTGTGGACGGCGGCCGACGGCGGCGGGAAGGTCCGCGTCCGCGCGCTCTGGGACGGGGAGGAGGAGGCGCGCTGGGTCGGCGAGGAGATCGAGGCGCTCCAGCGGCGCGGCATCGGCGCCGGGCAGGTCGCGATCCTCGTGCGGGCCGGCTTCCAGACGCGCGAGTTCGAGGAGCGGTTCATCACCCTGGGCCTGCCCTATCGCGTCGTCGGCGGGCCCCGCTTCTACGAGCGGCAGGAGATCCGCGACGCGCTCGCATACTTCCGCCTCGTCGTGAGCCCGGCCGACGACCTCGCCTTCGAGCGCATCATCAACGTGCCGCGCCGCGGCGTCGGCACGGCGGCGATGCAGCAGCTCCACACGACCGCCCGCACGCTGGGCGTCCCGCTGGCGGAGGCGACGGTCCTCCTGTGCGGCACGGACGAGCTGAAGC
Source organism: Azospirillales bacterium (assembly GCA_044343785.1). Lineage (GTDB taxonomy): Bacteria > Pseudomonadota > Alphaproteobacteria > Azospirillales > Azospirillaceae > CANGXM01. Next base: position 1,819 of record JBIJED010000047.1, read on the forward strand.
CGAAGCTCCGCCAGACGCTGCGCCAGCTGATGACCGACCTCGCCCGCTGGCGCGACCGGATGGCGACCCTCCACCACACCGACCTCGCCCGCGTCATCCTCGACGAGAGCGGCTACACCGCCATGTGGCAGGCGGACCGGAGCCCGGAGGCGCCGGGCCGGCTGGAGAACCTGAAGGAGCTGGTGGCGGCCCTCGCCGAGTTCGAGAACCTGCAGGGTTTCCTCGAGCATGTGGCGCTCGTGATGGACGCGAACGAGCAGGCGCCCGGCGACCAGGTCACGCTGATGACGCTGCACGGCGCCAAGGGGCTGGAGTTCGACGTCGTGTTCCTGCCCGGCTGGGAGGAAGGGATCTTCCCCAGCCAGCGAACGCTCGACGAGAACGGGATCGCGGGGCTGGAGGAGGAGCGGCGGCTCGCCTACGTCGGCCTCACCCGGGCGCGGCGGCTGGCGCTCGTCAGCCATGCCGCCAACCGGCGCGTCTACGGCACGTTCCAGAGCACCCTGCCCTCCCGTTTCGTCGACGAGATGCCGAAGGCGCACCTGGAGATCGAGGCCGATTCCGGCCTCTTCGGCGGCGCGCACGCGGCGGTCGCGCCGGGGTTCGGCGGGCTCTACCGGGCGTTCAACGACATGGGCACGGCCTATGCGCGGACGCAGCAGGGGCGCGCCGCCGCGCGGCCGGCCGAGGGGCGGGTCATCGAGGGCCGGGCCTTCGAGGTCGTCCCGCGACCGCGCCCGTCCGCGCCGTTCGCGCGCGGGACCCGGGTGTTCCACCAGAAATTCGGCTACGGCACCGTCGCCGTGGTCGAGGACGACAAGCTGGAGATCGACTTCGACGTCGCGGGGCGCAAGAAGGTGATCGACCGCTTCGTGAAGCCGGCCACCGAGGCCGGGTGACGGCGGGCGGGGGGACAGGGGACGACATGAGCGTGCAGTGGAACAGCGGCATCTGGCGCATCGCGGTCGAGGTTCCCGCGGGCGCGGCCTCCGCCTTCGCCGACATCGTGGGCCGCCACGCGGACACGGTCGCCTGCGTGGAGGCGGAGCCGTCGGGCGAGACGTTCCTCGTCGAAGGAATGATCCGCCGGATACCGGACACGGCCGCGATCGTCGCGGACGTGGCGGTGATGGCCTTCGCCTGCGGCATCCCCGAGCCGCGGCTCGAGGTCGAGAGCCTGCCGCCGACCGACTGGCTCGCGTGGTCGCTGTCCGGTTTTCCGCCCATCGTCGCCGGCCGCTATTTCGTCCACGGCTCGCATTTCGACGGAACGCCGCCGATGGGTCGGATCCCGCTCCGGATCGACGCGGCCATGGCGTTCGGGACGGGCGAGCACGGGTCGACCCGCGGCTGCCTGATCGCGCTCGACCGGCTGGCGCGGGCCCACCGCTTCCGCCGCGTGCTCGACATGGGGTGCGGCTCGGGGATCCTGGGGATCGCCGCCCGGAAGACGACGGGCGCCCGGGTGCTCGGGGTCGACCTCGATCCGATCTCGGTCGCGCAGGCCCGGCAGAACGCGGCGCGGAACCTCGTCTCGGACCGGGTGCGGTTCGCCTTCGGGGACGGGTACTTCACGCGCGCGGTCTGGAAGCGCCGCCCCTACGATCTCGTCTTCGCCAACATCCTCGCGCGGCCGCTGGTGCGGATGGCGCCGCGGATGCGTCCGCACCTGGCACCCGGCGCGCGGGTCGTGCTCTCCGGCCTTCTCGTGCGACAGGACCGGATGGTGCTGGCCGCACACCGGATGCAGGGGCTTCGGCTCGTGCGTCGCCACACCGTGGGCGAGTGGCGGACGCTGGTGCTCGCGCGCTGACCGGCCCCCGAACGCGGACGGGGCGGCCCTCGTGAGGGCCGCCCCGTCGCGGTGTCGGTCGTCGTGAACCGCCCGTCGCCGCTCAGGCGGCCTTCAGCGGACGGTTCTCGTTGGCGAACGGCCCGTCCGCGATCGCACCATCGGCGATCGCGACGATCATCGAGCGGTTCAGGCCGATGTCGGCGAGCGTGCGGTCGTCGAGCCGCGTCAGCTCGTCCAGCGTACGCCGGCGGGCGGCGTGGGTCCGCAGGACGGTGGCGAGGGCACGGACCGCGTCCGCGACACCCTGTGCGATCCGCATGGCGCGCTGGACGCGGGCTTCGCGCACCAGTGCGTCGAAGTCGACCGACTCCGTCGACGTGCGCGCGACGGTGTTCGGGGTCATGATGGTCATCCTCTGATCAATGTGTTGTGCAGTGCAGCACACGCTGCGTGGGAGAGATATGGTCTCCTCTTCGCACGTGCGGAACGGGGAATGCGGCACCGCAGCCATGCGGCTGGCGCATGATCCGAACCGCTCCCCATGCGTCGGGTGACCCTCTGCTTGCCGTCGTCGGGCCGGGGCCATAGCCTTCGCTCACCGGGCAATCGAATGGAGAGGGTCGGCGGATGGGCATCGACGGCGGCGTGGCTGCGCAGCGTCTGGCGGCGCTGCGCGCGGAACTGGCCGCCCGTGGCCTGGACGGGTTCGTCGTGCCCTACGCAGACGAGCACCAGGGCGAGTACCTGCCGGCGTGCTCCCGGCGGCTGGAGTGGCTGACGGGGTTCGCGGGATCGGCCGGGGCCGCCGTCGTCCTCGCCGACCGGGCCGCCGTGTTCGTGGACGGGCGCTACACGCTTCAGGTCCGGACCCAGGTCCCCGCCGGGCTCTACGAATACCGCCACCTCGTCGAGGAGCCGCACACCGACTGGACGGCCGCCGCCGTCGCGCGCGGCGCCCGCATCGGCTTCGATCCCCGCCTCCACACGGTCTCCTGGGCGGAGCGGATGCGCGACGCGCTCGCACGGGCCGGGGCCGGGCTGGAGCCGGTCGACGACAATCCCCTCGACGCGGTATGGCGGGACCGGCCCCCCGCCCCGGTCACCCCGATGGTCGCGCACGACCTGCGCTTCGCCGGCGTGCCGTCGTCGGAGAAGCGGGCCGCGGTCGGCGCCGCGCTGGCGCAGGCCGGATGCGCCGCGGCGGTGCTGACCCAGCCGGAGTCCGTCGCGTGGCTCCTGAACGTCCGCGGATCGGACGTGCCGCACACGCCCCTGCCGCTGTCGATGGCGATCCTGCGCGCGGACGGGACCGCCGATCTCTTCGTCGACCGACGCAAGGTGGCGCCCGGGCTGGAGACCCACCTCGGCGCGCAGGTGGCCGTCTTCGATCCCGACGCCTTCGGCGCGGCACTCGACCGTCTGGGCGGGATCGACGGCAAGGTCCGGATCGACGGCGGCACGGCCAACGTCTGGACCGTCGACCGGCTGCGCAAGGCCGGTGCCCGGGTCGACCCGGGCGCCGATCCGGTGGCCCTGCCCCGGGCCCGAAAGAATCCGGTCGAGTTGGAGGGTGCGCGCGCGGCCCACCGGCGCGATGCGGCCGCGGTCGCCCGGTTCCTCCACTGGCTCTCGATCGAAGGACCCACCGGCCGTCACGACGAGATCGCCGTGGCGGCGCGCCTGCGCGCCTTCCGGGAGACGGAGGCGCTGTTCCGCGACGACAGCTTCGAAACGATCGCCGGCTTCGGACCGAACGGTGCGATCGTGCACTATCGCGCCACGCCGGAGACGACGCTTCCGGTGCGGGCGGGGTCCCTGCTGCTGGTCGATTCCGGTGCGCAGTACCTCGACGGCACCACCGACATCACCCGCACCGTGGCGATCGGCACGCCGACGGCGGAGATGCGCCGCCATTTCACGCTGGTGCTGAAGGGACATCTGGCGCTGGCGACGGTGCGGTTCCCCATTGGCACGACCGGATCGCAGATCGACGCCCTCGCCCGCCGGCCGCTCTGGCAGGAAGGGCTCGACTACGACCACGGGACGGGGCACGGCGTGGGCAGCTTCCTCGGCGTCCACGAAGGGCCGGCGCGGATCTCGAAGATCCACAATCCGGTTCCCCTCGAACCGGGCATGATCCTGTCGAACGAGCCGGGCTACTACCGCACCGGCGCCCATGGGATCCGGATCGAGAACCTCGTCGCGGTGCGAACCGACGACGCCACGCCGGGCGCCGAGCGGCCGATGCTGGCGTTCGAGACGCTGACGCTCGCGCCCTTCGACCGGACGCTGATCGACCGGACCCTTCTGGACGCGGCGGAGGCGGCGTGGATCGACGCGTACCACGCCCGGGTCATGGCCACGGTCGGCCCGCAGGTGGAGGACGAGGTCCGTGCATGGCTGGTCGGGGCGACGGCCCCGCTCGCCGCCTGACGGACGGGCCGCCGCTCACGACATCATCAAGCGCCGCTCCAGCTTGACCTCCTCGACGGGGGAGATCATCCAGCCGCGGCTCGGCGGAAAGCGGGCGGCGAACCGTTCGGAGGCCTGCCGGGCCGTCGATCCCCAGAGAAGGCAGCGCCGCCCCGCCTGCCAGGCGACGGCGTGCGGATTGCCCGAGCGGATGATCGCCACCTCGGGGTTCGAGACGTGGGCCACGAAGGCCTTGTCGCCCGGGCTCCACCGGTCGCTGACGACCCACAGCCGCGGTCCCGACAGCGTCCGTGCCTCGGCGATCCGCGCCTTCAGCTCGCCGGCGCGGGAGATCAGCACCGGCAGCACCTTCTCGATCTCCGCCTGCTCCTCCTTGACCTTCTGGAGCTGCTCCGTGGAATTCTCCGTGTTGGCCTTCAGCCGGTCGATCTTCGCCTGGAACTGGTCGATGCGCTCCATCGCCACCGTCGCACGGGCCGGCACCCGAAGAGTGATGGCGATGACGACGATCCAGCAGCAGGCGAGTGCCACACAGTGGAGGCTCTGCATGAGGTTCATGTCGCCGCCTTCGCCTTCGGCCCCCCGACGAAGGCCACCGACAGGACGCGGTAGCCGGCGTTCTGCGGATACTTGGCCTCGACCATCTCCTTCGCGCGGTCGGCGGAGGAGGCCCAGACCTCGATCAGCTGGGCCGCGTTCCAGATCGGGTTGAGGGGCTGGCCGTCGATACCCACGAGGCCGCTGCAGCCGCGGTGGGAGACGGTCACCGCGAACACGTCGCCTGTGCGCATGAGCGGATCGCCGATCTCGTGCACCGGTTCGGGCGGCCGGTCGGCCAACGCGTCGAACTGCTTCTGGAGCTTGGTCGCGATCTCGTCGAGCGCCTTGCGCCGCTCCTCCGCCGCGCGGCGGAGCGCAAGCGCCTGGGTATAGGCGCTGTCGGTGATTCGCTGGGCTCCCTGAAGATCGGCCAGCTCCGCAAGAACACCCTTGAGATTGCGACACTGCTCGATGAACGGAACGGCAATCACATAGGCAGCGGACGCCGCTGCGAGCGCGATCAGCGTAAGGACGCCCAATGCGGCCATTTGGATCTGGTTCCGATCTCTGCGTCCAGCGTGCGCTCGGATCAACCGTTGGGCTTGTCGCAAGATGGTTCGATCCGACCATCGTTGCAAGGGCGGCGGAAACCGGCGTTTTTTGGTTGCTGCTTACTATACAGTTGGTCTGGCCCACCATGTTGCAACGAAAGAAGTTAAGCAGGCGTTTCCATCGGGTATTCAATTCGGGAAACGCATTTGAACGCACTTTTTGATTGCGCGTTCCGATCCCTTTTCGGTCACCTTGCTGTCTTCAATTGGTCTGTCGCGATCGGTCGCCGGGGACGGTGCCAGCGTGCGGACGGCCTCACCCTCCCGGTCCGGGTGCGGCGACGGCCGACGGCGTGGGCGACGGACCTGCGGCGGGGCTAGACCATCCGCCCGGCGAGAAGATCGAGCCACTCGGCTTCGGTCAGGATGCGGACGCCCAGTTCGCGGGCCTTGGTCGCCTTCGAACCCGCATCCTCGCCCACGACGACGAAGTCGGTCTTCTTCGAGACCGAGCCGGCGACCTTGGCACCCGCCGCCTCGGCGCCGACCTTGGCCTCGTCGCGGGACATGCCGGCGAAGGTGCCGGTGAAGACCACGGTCCGGCCCGCCACGGGCGATGCGGCGGCGACGGGCCAGGCGAAGGGCACGATGTCGGTGATCTCGTCCCGCAACCTCTGGAGCGCCTCGAGGTTGTGGGGCTCGCCGAAGAAGAGGCCGATGTCGTCGGCCACGCCCATCCCGATCTGCTCGATGGCGCAGAGTTCCGCGTAGGCCTCGCCCACCTGGTCCGGGCGCGTCGCCCCGGGAAGGGCCGCGCGCTCCTCGGCGGCCTTCCGCATCTGGGCGATCCAGCGGTCGGCCGTCTCGTACCGGCGCGCGAGCAGCTTCGCCGTCGCCTCCCCCACCTGGCGGATGCCGAGGGCGAAGATGAAGCGGTTGAGTTCGAGCCGGCGGCGCGCCTCGATCGCCGCGAAGAGCTTGGCGACCGACGTCTCGCCCCAGCCCTTGCGCGTCTCGAGCGGGTTCAGCGCCCACTCCGTCCGGTTCTTGGCCGCGAGGCGGAAGATGTCGGCGGGCGTCCGGATCGCCCCCTCCTCGAAGAACGCCCGGACCTGCTTTTCGCCGAACCCGTCGATGTCGGCGGCGTTGCGGGAGACGAAGTGGACGAGGCGTTCGAGCTGCTGGAACGGGCAGCGCAGTTCGCCCGTGCAGCGGCGGGCGGCGGCGCCCGGCTCGCGCGCGGTGGGCGTTTCGAGGGGACAGGGGCAGACGTGCGGCGGCTCCCACGGCACCGCGCCGTCCGGACGCTTGGCGAGGACGACGCCCACCACCTGCGGGATCACGTCGCCCGCCCGCTGCACGATGACGTGGTCGCCCTTGCGGACGTCCTTGCGCGCGACCTCGTCCTCGTTGTGGAGGGTCGCGCGGGACACGACGACGCCACCCACGGTGACCGGCCGCAGCACGGCGACCGGGTTCATGGTGCCCGTCCGCCCGACCGAGACGAGGATGTCGTCCAGCACCGTCTCCGCCTGCTCGGCCGAGAACTTGTGCGCGATCGCCCACCGGGGCGTGCGGTCGCGGAAGCCGAGGCGCTGCTGCCAGTCGAGCCGGTCGACCTTGTAGACGACGCCGTCGATGTCGAACGGGATCTCCGCCCGCCGGCCGCCGATCTCCGCGTGATGCGCGACCAGCTCCTCCGTCGAGGCACACAGGCGCGCGTCGGTCGGCACCGCGAAGCCGAGGTCGGCGAGGCGGCGCCGGCTCTCCCACTGGGTGGCGCCCAGCGGTTGCGAAAGCTCGCCCCAGGCGTAGCCGAAGAAGCGCAACGGGCGGGCGGCCGTGATCGTGGCGTCCAGCTGGCGCAGGGAGCCGGCAGCCCCGTTGCGCGGGTTCGCCAGCGTCTTCTCGCCCCGCGCCGCGAGGTCGGCGTTCAGGCGGAAGAAATCGGCGCGGGTCATGAAGACCTCGCCGCGCACCTCCACCACCCGGGGCGCCCCCGCCCCGAGCCGCTTGGGCACGTCGGCGATCGTCGTCACGTTCGCGGTCACGTCCTCGCCGACGGCCCCGTCGCCGCGCGTCGCGGCCTGGACGAGGCGACCGTCCTCGTAGCGCAGCGACAGCGACAGGCCGTCGATCTTGGGCTCCGCCACGATCGCGACCGTTTCGTCCGGCGGCAGGCGCAGGAAGCTGCGCACCCGGCCGACGAACTCCGCCACGTCCTCGGCCGTGAAGGCGTTGGCGAGCGACAGCATCGGCACGGCATGGATGATCTTGCCGAAGCCGGACGCGGCCGGCGCGCCGACGCGGACCGACGGGCTGTCGATGCGCACGAGGCCCGGGTGCAGGTCCTCGACCGCCGCGTTCCGGCGGACCAGCGCGTCGTACGCCGCGTCCGTGATCTCGGGCGCGTCCGACAGGTGGTAGAGCCGGTCGTGGCGGGCGATCTCGGCCGCGAGGCGGGCGAGTTCGCCCGCCGCTTCGTCCGCGGTCAGCGCGTCCGGCGGGATCGTGGCGGTGTCGCGCCCGATCATGCGCGCCCCTCCGTCCCGGTCGCGATCAGGCGCGCAGCGGCGGCGCGCGCCTCCTCGGTCACGGTGGCGCCCGACAGCATGCGCGCGATCTCCTCGCGCCGCTGGTCGGCCGGCAGGTCCACGACCTCGGTCACCGCCCGGCCCGCGGCCTCGCGCTTCTGGACGCGGAAGTGATGCGCGCCGCGGGCGGCGACCTGCGGGCTGTGGGTGACCACGAGGACCTGGAGCGTCCGCCCGAGGCGGGCGAGGCGTTCGCCGACCGCATCGGCCACCGCGCCGCCGATGCCGGTGTCGACCTCGTCGAAGACGAGGGTGGGGACGGGACTGGTGCGCGCGAGCACCACCTTGATGGCGAGCGTGAAGCGGGCGAGTTCGCCGCCCGACGCGATCCGGTTCAGCGCCCCGGGCGGCGCCCCGGGGTTGGTCGCGACGACGAACTGGACCCGGTCGGTTCCGGCCGGCCCCCAGTCCGCCTCGGGCAGCGCGTCGACCTGCGTCGAGAAGACGGCGCGCCCCAGCTTCAGCGGCGCCAGCTCCGTCGCCACGTCGCGGTCGAGGCGGCCGGCCGCGGCCCTGCGCCCCTTCGAGACCGCCGCCGCCGCCTCGACATAGGCGGACCGCGCCGCCGCGGTCCGTGCGGCCAGACGCTGGAGGACGTCGCCCTGGTCGTCGATCAGCGCGAGGCGGTGGGCGAGATCGTCGCGGAGTGCGGCGAGAGCGTCGACGGGCACCCCATGCTTGCGGGCGGCGGCGCGCAGGTCGAACAGCCGTTCCTCGACGCTCTCGATGCCGGGCCCGCCCTCGTCGATGTCGC
>JBIJED010000426.1:0-3669 GCA_044343785.1 Azospirillales bacterium
CCACGTGATGGCGGGCGAGTTCGGCGCGGCGACGGAGGAGACGATGGCGATGCTGCGCCGCCAGTTCGGCCTCGACGTGCCTCTTCTCCAGCAGCTCCTCGGCTACCTCGGCACGCTCGCCTCGGGCAGCCTCGGCTTCTCGCCCCGCTACAACATGCCGGTGGCGGACCTGATCGGGCAGCGCCTGCCCGGCACGCTCCTCCTCATGGGCACGTCGATCGTGATCGCGCTGGCGCTCGGCGTGCTCATCGGCACCCTCATGGCGATGACGGCCGGCCGCTGGCCCGACCGCATCCTCTCGGTCACGACCCAGTTCTTCTATTCGGTCCCCGGCTTCTGGGTCGGGCTGATGCTGGTGGTCGTGTTCTCCATCAAGCTCGGCTGGCTTCCCTCCGGCGGGGACCGGACGATCGGCGCCTCGCTCGCGGGGATCGACCTCGTCCTCGACCGCCTGCGTCACCTCGTCCTGCCGGCGACGTCGCTCGCCCTCTTCTACGTCGCCATCTACGGCCGGTTGACCCGGGCGGCCGTGCTGGAGGTCGCCTCCCAGGACCATGTCCGCACCGCGGCGGCCAAGGGTCTTTCGCCCGTCGCGGTCACGGCCCGCCACATCGTGCGCAACGCGCTGATCCCCGTCACGACGCTGGCCGGCATCCATTTCGGCGGCATCCTCGGAGGGGCGGTGGTGGTGGAGACCGTGTTCTCCTGGCCCGGCCTCGGACGCCTCGCGTTCGAGAGCGTGATGCGCCGGGACTTCAACGTGCTGCTGGGCGTGCTCCTCCTCTCCTCGCTCCTCGTCATCATCGCCAACACGGTCGTCGACCTGCTGCACGCGTGGCTCGACCCGCGGATCGAGGTGCGCTGATGACGGCCGTCGCGGAGTTCGCCCGGTCCCGTCGCCGGTCCGCCGCCGCCCGCGCGCTCCGCTCCTTCCTGCGCAACCCCGCCGCCGTCGTCGGGCTCGCCGTCCTGGCGGCGGCGCTCGCGATGGCGCTCGCGGCCCCCTGGCTCTATCCCGAGGATCCGCTGTCGATGGTCGCGCGGCCCTATCTCTGGCCCGGCCAGAACCCGCGCTATCCGCTGGGCACCGACAGCCTCGGCCGCGACGTCGCGGCGGGCGTCGTGTGGGGTGCGCGGATCTCGCTTCTGGTCGGCTTCTCGGCCATGGCGATCGGGGTCGCGACCGGCATCCTCGTCGGCTCGACCGCCGGATACTTCGGCGGCTGGATCGACGATCTGCTCGTGCGGGTGATGGAGGTGTTCCAGACCGCCCCCGCCTTCCTCCTCCTGATCGTGCTGGTCGCCATCCTCTCGCCCAGCGTGGACGCGGTGATCTTCGGCATCGGGGTGGTGACGTGGCCCACCATCGCGCGCCTCGTGCGGGCGGAGTTCCGCGCGATCCGCGAGAAGGATTTCGTCACCGCCGCCCGCGGCCTCGGCTACGGCCACGCGCGGATCATCTTCGTGGAGATCCTGCCGAACGCGCTGCCGCCGATCATCGTCACGGCCTCGGTCATGGTCGCGACCGCGATCCTGATGGAGAGTGCCCTTTCCTTCATGGGCCTCGGCGATCCCAACCAGATCAGCTGGGGCAGCATGATCGGGAGCGGGCGGGAGGCGCTGCGCACCGCGTGGTTCCTCACCGCGATCCCCGGTGTGGCCATCGTCGTGACCGTGCTGGCGCTCAACCTGATCGGCGACGGGCTGAACGACGCGCTGAACCCGCGGCTGGCCGAGCGCGAATGACCGGCGCGCCCCTCCTCGACGTGGCGGGCCTCACGGTCCGCTTCCCCACGGCCGAACCCGTTCGCGATTTCGGCTTCCGCGTCCGCGACGGCGAGACGGTCGCGATCGTGGGGGAGAGCGGGTCGGGCAAGTCGATGACGGCGCTGGCGCTGATGCGCCTCCTGCCGCGCGGGGCCCGGATCGCGTCGGGGTCCATGGTGTTCGCCGGCCGCGACCTCGCGAGCCTGCCGGAACGGGAGATGCGGCGCGTCCGGGGGCGGGAGATCGCGATGATCTTCCAGGAGCCGATGACCTCGCTCAACCCCGTCCACACGGTCGGAAACCAGATCGGCGAGGTGCTGCGCCTTCACGAGGGGCTGTCGGCCAGGGCCGCGCGGGCGCGCGCGGTCGAACTGCTGGACCTCGTGCGCGTCGCCGACCCGCACCGCCGCGTGGACGACCATCCGCACCGCCTGTCGGGCGGGATGCGCCAGCGGGTCATGATCGCGATGGCGGTCGCCTGCAACCCGCGCCTCCTGATCGCCGACGAGCCGACGACGGCGCTCGACGTGACGATCCAGGCGCAGGTGCTCGACCTCCTCGACGGCCTTCGCCGCGACCTCGGCATGGCGCTTCTGCTGATCACCCACGATCTCGGCGTGGTGGGGCAGTGGGCGGACCGCGTCGTCGTCATGTACGCCGGCCGCAAGGCGGAGGAGGCGGACGTCGGCACCCTGTTCGCCGCCCCCCTCCACCCCTACACCCGCGGCCTCCTCTCGGCCTCGCCCCGCACCGGCGCGGCCGGGCACTACCGCGACGGGCCGCTGTCCGAGATACCCGGCACGATCGCCTCCGCGTCGGGCGAGCCCGGGTGCCCCTTCGCCCCGCGCTGCCCCCTCGTGCGGGCGTCCTGCCGGACGGTACCCCCGCCGCCGATCGACATCGGCGACGGGCACCGCGTCGCGTGTCCCGTCGTCCTCCAGCCGGATCCGGTCGATGCCGCTGCTGTCGGTCGCTGACCTCGCCACCCACTTCGCCACGCCGGGCGGCACGCTGAAGGCCGTCGACGGCGTGAGCTTCGGCGTCGCCCGCGGCGAGACGGTGGGCCTCGTCGGCGAGAGCGGGTGCGGGAAGTCCACGCTGGGCAAGACGGTGCTTCGCCTCGTGCCGGCGACGTCCGGGTCGGTGGTCTTCGACGGGCAGGACGTCACGCGGCTTTCGTCGGGCGCGCTCCAGCCGTTCCGGCGCCGCGCGCAGATGGTGTTCCAGGACCCCTTCGGCTCGCTGAACCCGCGCCACACGATCGAGGCGATCCTGACCGCACCGCTCGTGGTCCACGGGATCGGCGACCGGGAGGAGCGGCGGCGTCGCGTGGCCGACATGATCGCGCGGGTCGGGCTCCCCCACGACAGCCTCGTCCGCTGGCCCCACGAGTTCTCGGGCGGCCAGCGCCAGCGGATCGGCATCGCGCGCGCGCTCATCCTCGGGCCCGACCTCGTCGTCTGCGACGAGCCCGTCTCCGCCCTCGACCTGTCGATCCAGGCGCAGATCCTGAACCTGCTGGTCGCCATGAAGCGCGACCTCGGCCTCTCCTATCTCTTCATCAGCCACGACCTGTCGGTCGTTCGCTGGTTCGCGGACCGGGTGCTGGTCATGTACCTCGGCCGGATCGTCGAGAGCGCGCCGGTCGCCGCCCTCTGGGAGCGGCCGCGCCACCCCTACACCCGCGCGCTCATGGCCGCCGTGCCCGATCCGGCGCGCCGCCGGCACGCGGCCCCGCTCGGCGGCGACCTGCCGAGCCCGCAGGACGTCCCGACCGGCTGCCGCTTTCATCCGCGCTGCCCGCTGGCCAGCGATGTCTGTCGCGCCGTCGATCCGTCGCTCGTCGCGGCCGCCGACGGCCACGCCGTCGCCTGCCACCACGCCGACGCGGCCTGAACCTCG
>JBIJED010000427.1:0-3660 GCA_044343785.1 Azospirillales bacterium
TTCGGCTGACCGCGACGCCTCTGGAAAGACCGCCCACGCCTTGTCCCTGTCGTTCCTTCTCGGTTTCGTCGCCGGCTTCGTCGTCGCCGCACCCGTGGGCGCGGCCTCAATCCTTCTCGTCCGCCGTGCGCTGCACGGCGGGTTCCCCGGCGCGTTCGCCGTGGGCCTGGGTGCGGCTGCCGGCGACACCGTGTTCGGCGCCCTCGTGATCGCCGGGGTCGGGACGATCCTCGGCTTCGTCGTCGCGCACGAGGCGGAGACGCGGCTCGTCGGCGGGGCGATCCTCCTCGCCGCCGCCGCCCTGACGTGGCGCACCCCGCCCCGCCCGCTCGACGAGCCGGAACCCAACCGCGGCAGCCTGCTGGGAAGTGCGGCGGCCGGGTTCGCGCTGACGATCACGAACCCGATCACGCCGGCCGCCTTCATCATGGTGTTCGCGGCGCTCGGCCTGGGCGACGGTCTCGGGCGGCGGGAGATGATGCCGATGACGACCGGCCTGTTCGCCGGGGCGATGGCGTGGATGGGCGGGCTCGCCTGGGCCGCGAGCCGCGCCCGGCGGCGCATGACGGACGAACTCCTCGCGAAGACCGCGCGATGGACGTCCGCCCTCCTCGCCGTGTGCGGCGCCTGGGCGATCCTGTCGGTCGCCCTGCGCTGACCCCCCACCCTCGCCGGCTCGGCCGGCCCGGCCGCCGCGGTCAGTAGTCCCAGCGGAAGCTGATGCCGACGCCGGTCCCCGTCTGGGGTCCGACCGTGCTCTCGACGCGGACGGTGTCGGTGATCTCGACCTCCACCCGCGCCCGGCTCTCGCCGTCGAAGCGCTGCTCGACCCCGACGTAGACCCGGTCGTTGACGTAGCGGCCGGCGGAGACGCCACCCGAGTTTCTGCCGTCGGCGGGCCCGGACCCCGAACCGCCGCCGATCTCCAGCCGATCGAGGCCGAAGGAGCGGCGGAGCGTGTCGACGACGCCGGGACCGCCGCCGATCCCGGCCAGCTGCGCCACCGACTGGGCGAGCTGCGCCGCCTCGAACGCCGAGAGCTGGGCCGGCGACTTCTCGAACAGGAGCCGCGCGAGCACCTCCTCCTGCGGCAGCTCGGGGGTCGAGGTCAGGGCGATCTCGGGCCGGGTGGCCGTGCCGGTCACCCGGACGACGGCCGTCACCTCGCGCGAGCGCGCCTCCGCCGCGACGTCGAGGCGCGGGGTGAGGTCCCGACCTTCGAACGTCACGTCCGCCTGCCGGAAGTCGAAGGTCTTGCCGAGCAGGTCGAGCCGTCCCCGCACCAGCGAGAGGCCGCCCGTCACCGCCGGCTCCGCCACGGTGCCGCCGATGCGCGCGTCGGCCTGCAGCTCCGCGTCCAGCCCGCGCCCGCGCACGAAGATCTGGTTCGCCGCACGCACCGTGACGTCGAGGGCGATGGCGGCCGACAGGGGCGGCCCGGCGTTGGCCGTCCGCGCCGGCGGCGGCCGCCCGCCGATCGTGGCCGAGGTGGCGACGACGGGCGGGCGGCGCCGGGGGCGCGGCTCTCCGGCGGCGGCGATCGGGGGCCGGCGACCGGCGTTGCCCTGCGGTCGCCCGGTCTCCTCCACGTCGAGTGCCACGATCGAGGCCGGCAGGCGGTCGGGCACGCGGACGTCGGCGCGGCGGATGCGGACCGGGCCGGCCACCCGCATCGCCTCCGGCCGTCCGACGGCGGCGATCTCCGCGTCGAAGGACGCTGTGACGAGGTCGATCTGGAGGAGCTGGGCGTTCTCCGCGACGAGCCGCAGGTCGACCTGCGGGCCCGCCGCCGCACCGGGCCGCAACTCGCCGTCGAGCCGGACGGTTCCGCCACCGGGCGTGGCCGCGCGGATGTCCTCGACGAGAAGCCGGTCGCCGGTGCCGAGGATCCGTCCGGCGATCCCGGTCAGCACGGTTCCGGTCTCCGGGCTCGAATAGCGCCCGTCCTCCACCCGCACCTCGCCACCGTAGACGGGGGCGGCGACGGTCCCGCCGAGGGCGAGGTCGAACATGGCGGTGCCGCCGATCCGGTCGCCGCGCGCGGCCAGCAGATCCTGGAAGAGGCCGAGGGCCACCTGCCCCGCGAGCGTTCCGCGAAGCGCACCCTGGGGCGGAAGGGCGAGGGTCCGGCGGGCGAGGTCGAGGCGCAGCGGCGCCTCGATCCGCCCCCGGAGATCGAGCGCCCCCGCCCCGGCCCGCGCCGTGACGTCGGCCGTGGCGCGGCCGCCGCCCGCCTGCCCGTCCGCCAGCACCTCGACCGGAATCGGCGCCTCGGCCAGGGGCGTGCGCACGCCGGCGCCGTCGGTCGAGAGGCGGAACCCGAGGCGCGGATCGGCCGGGGTGCCCGCGACCGTCACCTCCAGCGTCGCCGCGCCGTCGAGCCCGACCGCGGGATCGACCAGCGCCGCGAGGGCGAGCGGCAGCCGGACGGCCGAGAGCGTCCCGCGAACCCGGTCCGGCGCCAGCTCGCCGTCGGCCTCGATCCGGCCGAGGCCGCCGTCGATCCGCAGCCCGGACAGCGCGGCACGGCGCGCGTCCCATTCCGCCGACGCGGGCCCGGCCAGGGCGAAGGGGCGGTCGGCGAACCGGCCGTCGAGGCGCGAGAGGTCCACCCGGGTCCGGGCCGGCGGGCGCCCGACGGTCGCGGCGGCATCGAGGACGAGCGGGGCCGCCGCGCGCCCCTCCAGCGAGAGCCCGACGGCCAGGACGTCGGGCGGTCCGGACGCGGTCGCCGTCAGCCGGTCCAGTTCGGCCCCGCCGGCCCGGACGCCGGAGGCGGCGAGGCGCGCGTCGATCCGCGGCGCCCGCAACGCGTCGGCGACCGTTGCGGTCAGGTCGAGCGAGCGCACCGCCACCCCCGCCGCCGCCGCCTCCGCGGCCCCCACCACGAGCCGCAACTGCTGCGCGCCCCCGGCCGGCGTCGCCACCAGCTCGACCCGCCCGCGCCCGGAGAGCGGGACGCCGGCCCAGGGGGCGAGCGCGTCGAGCCGGGGCAGATCGCCGGCGAGGCGCCCGTCGACGAGGGTCCGCGCGAGATCGACCGCGATCCCGCCCGTGAGCCGGGCGGCGCCGCTGGCGATCGAAAGATCGCCGAGGAGGATCCGGTCGCCCTCGCGGCGGAGCGCGGTCGCGACCGAGAGGGGCTTGCCGAGGGGGCGCGCCTCGGCCGCGACGCGGCCGGCCGGTCCGTCGATGCGATCCAGTTCGGCCCGCACGTCCGCCGGGCCGAGACGGATCCCGGCGACGGCGAGGTCGGGCGAGCGGGCGCGGGCGGTCAGCCCCGGGCCGTCGAAGGGACCGGCCAGCCGCCCCTCGGCCTCCACGCGCCCGGCGCCCGCCGTTCCGGCCGCCGCGGCGACGGGCGCAAGGTCGGGGATCTCGACCCGGAACGGAAGGTCGAGCCGGCCGCCGCCGACGGTCGCCTCGCCGACGACGGTCGCGCGCCCGCCTGCGATCCGCAGGTCGGACGCGCGGATGGTCCCGTCCGGCCCGAACCGCACCGCGCCGGAGAGGTCGGCGCGTCCGTCGAGCAGCGCGTCGGCGACCGGAACGCCGGTGCCGACGTCGCGCAGCGGTCCCTCGAAGCGCAACGTGGGCGGCGCGTCGGGCCGGCCCGCGGAGAGGGCGAGCCGTTGTTCGCCCGTGCCCGCGAGGCGCAGG
>JBIJED010000430.1:0-3644 GCA_044343785.1 Azospirillales bacterium
TCCCCCCCGGGGAGAGGGACAGGGAGAGGGGGTGGAGCAGACCGACACCCACCCCCACCCTCATGCCAGACCGAGCAGCGCCAGCATCTGCGGCGTTTCCGCCCGGGTCGCCTGGGGATCGGCCTCCGACAGCGTCGGGATCGGCCGGGTCCCCGGCACGCCCGGCCGGGGCGAGAAGCCGTCGGCGTTGAGGATCGCCTGCCCCGGCACCGACAGCACGAAGTCCAGCAGCAGCCGCGCCACCGCGGGGTTCGGCGCCCGGGCGTTCACGCTGACGAGGTTGTCGGTCGAGAGCGTCGGCTCGACGAAGGCCTGGCCGATCGGCGCGCCCTTGGCGATCAGCCCGACGAGGATCTGGTGGACGGCGGGCGCGTAGATCGCCGCCGCCCCCGCCGCCAACTGCTGCGCGCCGGGCACCGCACTCGGCACGTAGGTCGCGGCCTTGCCGATCGCGCGCAGGAACCCGTCGCCGTAGGTCTTGCGCATCAGCGAGTACCAGGTCATGGCGTTCACCGCCACGCGCGGGTCGGGCAGCAGGATGCGCCCGGCCCACTGCGGGTCGACGAGGTCGCGCCAGCCGGTCAGCGGCCGGGTCACCACCATCGTGTTCCAGGCGATGGAATAGGGGACGTGGGCGGCGATGGCC
Organism: Azospirillales bacterium; assembly: GCA_044343785.1. Classification (GTDB taxonomy): domain Bacteria; phylum Pseudomonadota; class Alphaproteobacteria; order Azospirillales; family Azospirillaceae; genus CANGXM01. The sequence goes on from JBIJED010000430.1 coordinate 647, forward strand.
GTCGTCCCGTCCCAGGCATAGGACGGCCAGTCCTTCAGGTTCGGCAGCCCCTCGACCGCGGCGAGCCAGCCGCGTTCCTTCGCGGTCTGGGCGAAGACCGGGTCGGTCGTGATCATCACGTCGGCCACGTGGGTGCCCGCCTGATGCTCGGCCGCGAACCGCTGGGCCAGGGGACCGGAGGAGAGGCGCTGCATCTGCACCTTGATCCCGTAGGCCTTGTCGAACGCGTCGAGCAGCCCCTGGATCAGCGCCGGGTCGGCGACGGTGTAGATCGTCCCCTTCCCCTCCCGCTTCGCCGCCGCGACGAGGTCCTGCGCCGCCGCCGGTCCGATCCTGGAGGCGAGTCCAGCCGCCGCGAGACCCGCGATCACCGTCCGCCTGTCCGTCACGATGCCCATGCCGTCCCTCCCTTGGGTCCCTTCGCCCGGTCGATCCGGGTCTCGATGAAATCCGCGACCGTCGCCGTCATCGCGGCACGGTCCCAGCTGCGCGCGTCCACCATGCTGGCCCGGATCTCCAGCACGGGGATGCCGGCGCGTTCCAGCGCCATGATGGCGAGCTTCGTCCCGAAGGCCGAGAGCCGGTCGCCGACGGGCACCAGCATCACCGCGCCCTGGGCGCCGAAGTCGCGCGCCTGATGGACGATCCAGTCCGCCATCCAGGGCGGCAGGTGAAGCTGCTCGTTCATGGAGATGTGGCGGGCGGCCAGCGCCCGCATCGGATCGCCGAGGATCGCCTTGCGGTACCCGTCGGCGAGGAAGTTCGTGTACATCGACCAGACGAAGACCGCGCCGTGGCTCGCCTCGAACGCGCGGTAGAAGCCGGTGTCGTGCCAAAGCCCGTTGTTCAGCCAGAGAAGCCGCACCCGCTCGTCGGCACAGACGCCGGTCCCGCTCGCCACCCGCGCCGTCAGCTCGTCGAGGACCGACCGCATGTGGTCGATCGCCCACTGCGAGCCGCGGTGCCAGGTGGCGGCCATGACGTTGGTCAGCTGTTCGGGCAGCGACACCGGGCAGGGCCGCGCCTTCGCCACCAGGTCGCGGGCCTCGGCGACCAGCGCACCGACGTCGTTCACCGCCTCCATCCGGCGGACGAACGCGGCGTGGCGGAACGGCCGGCCGATCGTCACCTCCGCGAAGCGGACGAGGGCCTCCAGCTGGTCGGTCTGGAAGTCGAGCCGGTCGGTGCCGTAGAGCGCCTCCCACCGGTCCCGGCCCATCTCCCACCAGCGGGGCTTCAGCTCGGTGAGTGCCGTGGAATCGAGGAGGAAGGCCGGCGCGCCCAGCGCCTTCGCCCATTGCTCGAAGATGCGCTGGGCATAGTCGCCGCGAAGGCGCTCCAGCAGCATCGCCGGCCGCGGCAGCCCGCCGTAGGGCGCACGGGCCGGGTCGCCGTCGAGCGTGGTCAGGAACGGCAGGCTGGTGTAGCGCGGCAGCCGATCGTGATAGCCGAGCCGGTCCATCAGGTCGAAATAGTGGGGCGACAGGCGCTTGGCCGCGATCACCGCCGAGTACCAGGGGGTGGAGACGACCGGCACGTCCATCGCGTGGAAGATCTCGTGCGGCGCCACGGCATTCGCGATGACGTAGGGCTCGCCCTCCTCCAGCACCCGGCGGCGGAAATCGCCGAACCAGTCCTTCTGCTTCGCCCGGGCGCGGGGGGTGGCGGCGAGGTCGTCGCGGGGCTCCTGCCGTTCGCTCATGCCGCCCTCCGGGCTGCGATCCGGTCCAGCAGATCCGCCACCGCCGCCCGCAACGCGTCGCCGTCGGGGTTCGCGAAGGGCTGGTGGAGCAGCAGCGCAGCCGGCACGCCGGCCACCTCCAGCATCGCCCTCTGGCCCGGCCAGTCCCAGCCGAGCGTATCGTCGTGTTCGGGCAGGACCACGAGCACGCCCTCGACCCCGGCGGCGCGGACGCGGTCCATCATCCGCCGGTCCTGCACCGCTTGCGGGAAGCTCCGCGGCGTCGCGACCTCCCGCAGCATCTGGTCGGCCAGCACGTCCAGCGGATCGCCCGCCCCGGGGTCGCCCCGGTCGGCGAGCGGGTCGCCCCACGGGTGGTCGTCGGCCACCACGTGGGCGCCCATGTCGGCGATCAGGGCGTGGAGCGCGGGGGCGTCGAAGCCGAGGCCCTTCAGCATCAGCCGCGGTCGCCCGGCCGGCAGCGGCGGGGGCGGCTCGGCCAGCAGCGCGTCGAGCCAGGGGACGACGGTCTCGGGCGGGACGAAGGCCGGGGCGGCGAGCACCGCCAGCGCGTCGGCGCCCGACAGGCGCGGCGGATCCTCGTGCCGGAGCGCCGCGACCGCTCGCAGGCGCCGCCGCACGCCGGCCTCGGCCTCCATGGCCACCCGCAGCGCGTCGTCCGTCACGGGGGCGCCGGCGAGGCTCGCCAGCCGGTCGCGCAAGAGGGCGAGGCGAGTGCGGTTCCACCGCTCCGTCCGCCAGTGCGGCGAGCCGAGGAGGTCGAGGAGGTGGATCTCGGGAAATCGCAGGTCGGGCTCCAGCCGGCGGATCTCGGCCAGCGCGTGGAAGAGCTGGAGGTCCGGCTCGTGTCCGCGGGCGATCACGATCAGGTCGAGCCAGCCGTGGCGGCCCGTCAGGATGTCGTCGGCCAGCGAGCGGACGTCGCCATCGAAGACGTCGTCGAGAAAGCGGTCGGCCGTGTCGGTGGGCCCGTCGGGACGGCCGGCGAGGGGCACGGGGACGAGCCCGGCGGCGCGGATCATCTCCGTCGGGACGGCGGCGCCGACGTGGCCGACGACCTTGCGGCCCGCCGCCTTCGCGGCGCGGGCGGGGGCGAAGGGGTCGGCGGCGAGGGTGCGGAAGGGGTGGAGGGTCGGGTGCGGCGACCCCCTCTCCCTGTCCCTCCCCCCGGGGGGGGGAGGGGACGCGGTTTGACGCTCGCGCTCTTCTTCTCCCCTCCCCCCCCCGGGGGGAGGGGCCGGGGGAGAGGGGGTTCCACGCTCCGACGCCCGGTCGTCCATCACCCCACCGCCCCCG
>JBIJED010000022.1:0-12584 GCA_044343785.1 Azospirillales bacterium
GCCGGCCGGCGTGGGCGTCACCACGCTCCTCGCCACCTTGCGCGAGGACGGGCCCGCCATCCTCGTGGCGCTCGCCGTCAGCGCCGTGGCGACGATCGTCGTCACCGCCCTCGTCATGCGCGCCCTCGCCCCGCCGCCCGACGCGGGCGAAGAGAGCCGGGCCGGGGACGCCTCGCGATGAACGAGCCGCTTCAGCGCGTCTGGGTCTATCTCGAGGCGACACCGCTCCTCGGCCTCGCGGTGACGCTGCTCGCCTACCTCGCGGGCGACGCGCTCTATCGCCGGCTGCGGCTCAATCCCCTCGCGAACCCGGTCCTGATCGCGGTGCTGCTGGTGAGCGGTTTCCTCTGGATCACCGGCCTCGACTATCGCCGCTACTTCGACGGGGCGCAGTTCATCCACGTGATGCTGGGCCCGGCCACGGTCGCCCTCGCCTTCCCGCTCTACCGAAACCTCGCCGCGGTCCGCCGGTCCGGGATGGCGATCGCGATGGCGATCACGGCGGGCTCGCTGACCGCGGCCGCCAGCGCGGTCGCGGTCGCCTGGGCGATGGGTGCCGGCGAGACGACGCTCCGGTCGCTGGCGCCCAAGTCCGTCACCACCCCCATCGCCATGGGCATCGCCGAGCAGATCGGCGGAAACCCGTCGCTGACCGCGGTGCTCGTGATTCTGACCGGCATCATGGGCGCCGTGATGGGAACGCTGGTCCTCGACGCGATGGGCATCCGCGACTGGCGGGCGCGCGGGCTCGCCGTCGGCACCACGGCGCACGGCATCGGCACGGCCCGGGCCCTCCAGGTCAACCCGGTCGCGGGCGCCTTCGCCGGCCTCGCCATGGGGCTGAACGGGCTTGCGACGGCGATCCTCCTTCCCGTCCTCCTGGCGCTCCTCGGCTGAGGCGGCCCCCCGTCGGCGGGATCAGGCGGGAAAGGTCAGATCGCCGCCCGCGGGTGCTGCGAAATGCGCATCGACAAGGGCATCGTCGACGCCGTCGAGCGTCGCCGGGGACCATTTCGGCGACCGGTCCTTGTCCACCAGAAGCGCCCGGATCCCCTCGTAGAAATCGTGCCGGGCCATGCAGGCCTGCGACAGCCGGTACTCCATGACCAGACAGCCGTCGAGATCGAGCGTCGCGGCCCGCCGGATCGCCGCCAGCGTCACCTGGAGGCTGGTGGGCGAGAGGTGGGCGAGCGCCTCGCGCTGGGCGGTCGCCCAGGGGTCGCCGGCGGCATCCAGCGCGGCGACGATCGCCTCGACACGCCCACCGGCGAAGCAGGCGTCGACGGTGGCGCGACGGGCAGCCAGCGGCGCCGGCCCCGGATCGGTCGCGGCACCGGCGAGGACCGCGTCGACCGCGGCCCGGGCATCGTCCGCCCCGTCGCCCGCCCCGTCGCCCACCCCGCCGACCGCCCCCGCGAGCGCCCCCGCGAGCGCGTCGACCAGACCGGCGGCGTCGGCCACGGCATGGGTCGCGGCACCGAGGAGGAGGCAGTCCGCCATGCCGATGCGCGCCCCGGTGAGCGCGAGATGGGTCCCGGACAGCCCGGGCATCCGCGAGAGCACGTAGGTCGCGCCGACGTCGGGAAACAGGCCGATCCCCGTCTCGGGCATGGCGAAGAGGGTGCGCGGCGTGACGACCCGGTGCGACCCATGGACCGACAGGCCGACTCCGCCGCCCATCACGATTCCGTCGAGGATTGCGACGTAAGGCTTTGGAAAACGGGCGATCTTGCGGTTCAGCCGGTATTCCTCGCGGAAAAACGCGGCGGTCAGCGACCCGTCGCCGCGGCCCGCGCGGTGGGCCATGCCCGCCTCCCAGGCCGCCCGCACGTCCCCCCCGGCGCAGAACGCCCGGTCGCCCGCGCCGACGATCGCGACCGCGCGCACGGCCGGGTCCGTCGCCCAGCGGTCGAGGGCCGGCGACAACGCCTCGATCATCGGCAGGGTGAGGGCATTGAGGGCCTTGGGGCGGTTCAGCGTGACGAGGCCGAGGGCGCCGCGGCGTTCGATCAGGATGTCGTCGGTCATGGGCGTTCCGTCGGGATCGGCGGCGCACGGGCGGTTCCCGCGGGCGCGCCGACCGATCATAGTGGGGCGCCGCGGCCCGTCAACGCGCCGCGCCCTCGGGCGGAAGCGCCCGGAACAGCGTTCCCGCGCTGCGGGTTCGCGTGACGATCGAACCGCATCGGGCGGTGCGACCAGCACGGGAGCGGATCGGTGCGGATCACGGTGGTCCTGAATTCGTCCGCGGGAACCCTCATGGGCATGTCGATCGAGAGGGCGCGCGACCGGATCCGCGACCGCTTCGTCGCCGGCGGTCACGAGACGACCGTGCACGTGGCCGCGGGCGCGGCCATTCCCGGCGAACTCGCCCGCGCCAGCGAGGGCGGTGCCGACGCGGTGGTGGTCGGCGGCGGCGACGGGACGATCGCGACGGCGGCGCACCACATGGTCGGGCGGAACGTCGCGATGGGCGTGCTTCCCCTCGGCACGATGAACCTCCTCGCCAAGGACCTCGGCATGCCGATGGACCTCGACGCGGCGGTCGATGCGCTGGCGACGGGGCGGATCAGGCCGATCGACGTGTGCGAGGTGAACGGACACGTCTTCCTGAACAACGCCGTCCTCGGCCTCTATCCGCGCATGGTGGAGGAGCGGGAGCGCCAGCGTGGCGTCCACAACCTGCGCAAATGGCCGGCGATGGTCGTGGCCACGGCCCAGGTGCTTTGGAACTATCGTCGGCTCCATGTGGAGATCGAGGTCGATGGCAGCACCCGGACCATCCGGACCCCGATCCTCGCGGTCGCGAACAACGTCTACGACGACGGGCTGGGCGTCTTCATGAAGCGCAGCCGGCTCGACGCCGGGGTGATGGGCGTCTACGTCGCCAGGCATCCGTCCCCCATCGGCCTCGTGACGCTCATGGTGCGCCTGTTCATCGGCGGCTGGCAGCGGGACGCGCAACTCGAGACGTTCGTCGCGCGGGAGCTGACCGTCCGCGCCCGCCGGCGTCGCATCCGCGTCGCCAACGACGGAGAGCTGCTCCGCCTCCGTCCGCCCCTTCACTTCCGCATCCACCCCGGTGCCTTGCGGATGCTCGTGCCGGCGGAGGGCTGACGCCCGGCATGCGGATCATCGCCCACATGTCCGACCTGCATTTCGGACGCGTCCGCAACGAGATCGTCCAGGCGCTCCTCGCGGACGTCGCGGCCGTGTCGCCGACGCTCGTCGTCATCTCCGGCGACCTCACGCAGCGGGCCAGCCGCGCCCAGTACGAGGCCGCCGAGGCGTTCCTGGGCCGGATGCCGGTTCCCTGGGTCGCCGTGCCCGGGAACCACGACATCCCCACGCTGAATCCGATCACCCGCTTCACCCGGCCGTTCGCACGGTTCAGGCGTCACGTGAGCCGCGACGCGCAACCGTTCTGGATGGACGAGGAAATCGCCGTCTGCGGGATCAATACGGCGCGTTCCTGGATCTGGGACTGGTCGCACGGGCGGGTGTCGTGGAGCCAGATGGATTCGGTGCGCGCGGCGATGCGCGACGTGCCGCCGGACCGCTTCCGCATCGTCTTCGCCCATCACCCCTTCCTGCCGCCGCCCACGGCACCCGGCACGCGCCTCGTGGGACGGGCGGTGCCGGCGCTCAAGGCGCTGGAGGAGGCGGGCGTGGAGATGCTGCTCGCCGGCCATCTGCACCGGGCCTACACGGGCGACATCATGAGCCACCATACCCACGTGGCCCGCTCGATCCTGGTCGCACAGGCATCGACGGCCACCTCGACGCGGCTGCGCAGCGAGCCGAACGCCTACAACCTGATCACCATCGACGGGCCGTCGGTGACGTTCGAGGTGCGTAGCTGGGAGGGGGCGGCGTTCATGCCGGGCATGGTGACCCGGTTCCGTCGGGACGGATCGCGGTGGATCCGCGTGGAGACCGATCCGGGGCCGGGCATCGCGGCGGGTTGAGCCCCGCGTCCCCGCGGGGATAAGCTGGCGGGCATCATCGATCCGGAGACTTCCGTCATGCCCACCGCAGACCGGCCCTCGCAGGGACACCGCCATGCCGCCGGCCAGTATCCGCGGGTCCGTCTGCGCCGGAACCGGGCCGACGCCTGGAACCGACGCCTCGTGGCGGAGACGCGGCTGGGCGTCGAGGACCTGATCTGGCCGGTGTTCGTCACGGAGGGATCGGGGGTGCGGGAGCCGATCGCCTCGCTTCCGGGCGTCGACCGCCTGTCGGTCGACCTTCTCGTGGAGGCGGTGGGCGAGGCGGCGGCGCTCGGCATTCCCGCCGTCGCGCTGTTCCCGGTCACGCCTGCGCACCTGAAGACCCCCGACGGTCGCGAGGCGACGAACCCGGACAACATCGCCTGCCGCGCCATCCGGGCGATCAAGAAGGCCGTGCCGCAGATCGGCGTGTTCACCGACGCGGCCCTCGACCCCTACACCACCCACGGCCACGACGGTCTTCTGGACGAGGACCGGATCCTGAACGACGAGACGGTCGAGGTGCTCTGCCGGCAGGCCGTCGCGGCGGCCGACGCGGGCGTGGACGTCGTCTCGCCCTCGGACATGATGGACGGTCGCATCGGCGCCATCCGCGATGCGCTCGACGGCGCCGGCCACGAGATGGTCCGCATCTGCGCCTACGCGGCCAAGTACGCGTCCGGCTACTACGGGCCGTTCCGCGACGCGATCGGCACCAAGGCCGCACTGCGCGGCGACAAGAAGACCTATCAGATGGATCCGGCGAACACCGAGGAGGCGATGCGCGAGACGTCGCTCGACCTCGCCGAGGGCGCCGACATGGTCATGGTGAAGCCGGGGCTGCCCTATCTGGACATCGTCCGCCGCGTGAAGGAGACGTTCGGCGTACCGACGTTCGCCTATCACGTCAGCGGCGAGTACGCGATGCTGAAGGCGGCGGCCGGCAACGGCTGGATCGACAACGACCGCGTGCTGATGGAGACGCTGGGCTGCTTCCGCCGCGCCGGTGCCGACGGCATATTGACCTATGCGGCGGTCGAGGCCGCGCGGCTGCTGCGCAAGGGCTGATCCCAGCCGATCAGTCGCCGCCCTGCTGCTTGCCGTCGGTCAGTCGGAGCATGTCCGGCAGGGCCTTCGGCGTCAGGATGCGGAAGCTCGACGCGCCGGGGAACCGGAGCTTCACCCGGTCCTCGGCCTCCTGCGGCGCGTTCGCCGAGATGATGAAGTGGCGCTGGTCCGCCCATCGGGCCTGACGCTGGAACTCGTTGTCGGTCCCGGGCCGGTCCTTCTGGAAGGTGACGACCCAGAGGCGGTCCGGCTTGATCTGCGTCCGGTCCAGGACGTGGATCCGGATCGGTTCCGCCTGCTCGGCCACGAACACGTCCTGCTCCGCCTCCGCGATCAGGCGGCCGTGCTGCTCCGCCTCGGCGGTCGCCTTTTTGCCCGCCCGCTTGGTCGAGGCGAGTTCGCCCCGCAGGCGGGCCAGCTTCACCTGCGCGCGCTGGACCTCGCCGGCGAGACGGATGCGCTCGGAGCGCAGGGTCCGCACCGTGTGGTCGTTCCGCTTGCGGAGCTGGACCGAGAAGATCAGGCCCATGCCGACGATGACGATGAGGAGGATGTCGCCGGTCATGCCGCTTCCCCGGGCTTTCGGGGGGCCGCGACCTCGCGCTCGGGCTTCGCCGTCCCGGGGGCGATGCCGTGGTCGGCGGAGAAGATCAGGTTCACCTGCCGCTGCGCCTCGTCCGGATCCTTCGCCCAGATCTCCGCCACGTTCTGATACTCCCAAAGCGGGCTCTTGATCAGGTCGAGGAGAGGCGTGTCCTCGCGGTAGTTCGTCCGCCGCAGGGTCGCGTAGTAGATGTTCTTCGCCACGTCGGGCGTTCCGATCTCGTAGACGTAGGTGACGCGGCCGGCCTTCAGATGCTTGAGGCGCGCGCGCAACTCCTCGAATCTGCGCCGATGCTCGTCCGCCCGCCGGCGCGCCTCCTCTGAGGCGGGAAATTTCCTGTCGAGCTCCGCCTCGATCTCCCTCGCCTGGACTTCGACCTCCTCGAGCTCCTTCTCGAACTTCTCCTTGCCGCGCCGTTCGGCGGCGACCCGGATCAGCGCGACGATCTCGAGCGCGATCAGCCCGGACAGGCAGAGCCCACCCACGAGAAGTACGATCGGCGAGAAGTACATCGGCACCCATCCCCAGTGTCGGCCGAGGAACCTTAGTTCTTTAGCTAACACATATGGGCCGAAGGTGGAATGTCGGGCTTCAACCGAAGGGCAGATGATGGGCCAGGAAGCGGATCAGGCAGAGGTCGTGCCACGCCCCCGATCGGTCGTGGAACCCCACGTGCCCGCCCGACCGGGGCAGCAGGGGAACGAGGGCCGGCGTCTCGTGCCAGGGAAAGGCGGTGTAGGGCGTCGCCGGAATCCAGGGATCGTCGAGGGCGTGGATGACGAGCGTCGGGCAACGGATGCCGCCCATGTGGCGGACGGCCGAGCAGCGGTCGTGGTAGTCGGCCGCATCGGCGAAGCCGTTGCGCGGCGCGATCACCACCTCGTCGAAGGCGAGCGTGCTGCGCAGGCCGGGGATCGCGGCGGCGATCGCGGGCTCGAGATCCGGCGTCGCCAGCGCCTCCGCCTTCATGCGGTCGAGCAGCCAGCGGTGGTAGAAGGCGTTTCGGCGCGCAAGGAACCGGCGCGAGGTGGCGGCGAGGTCGATCGGCGCGGAGATCGCGGCCGCCGCGCGCACCGGAACCGCGCTGTCCCGCTCGCCGAGGAACTTCAGCAGCATGTTGGCGCCGAGCGAATAGCCGACGAGGACGACGCCGTCCCGCGCGAGATCGGACGGCAGGAGCGCGACGACCACCCGGAGATCCTCGCTCCGCCCCGCGTGATAGGTTCCGCGGCACAGCGGGCGGGAGGCCCCGGCGCCGCGCAGGTTGAGCCGGAGGACCGGAAGCCCCGCCGCCAGCAGCGCGGTCGCCGTCGCGTGCATGTAGGCGCCGTCGTCGTCGCCCGTGAGGCCGTGGATCAGGATCGCGAGCGGACGCCCCGCCGTCGCCGCCGACGGCCGGTCGAGCGAACCGAGGAGGACGTCGCCCGACCCGTCGGGCATGGGGAACGACAGCCGCACCGACGGGCCCGCGAGGCGCGCCGGGGCCCGGCCGAACGCCTCGCGCACCGTGGTCCGGAGCGTCTGGAGATCACCGCCGAACCAGGGCGGCAACGGCCGGAACGGCGGGAAGTCCGGGACGGGGCGGGCAACCGGCCGCTCCCCGCCGTCCCTCATGCGCGGGGCTCCGCGCCGCCGGGATCGGCCTCCCCCTCGCCCGCCGCATCGCCGTCGGCGGTCGCGAGGGCCTCGATCTCGTCGTAGTAGAAGGCGTAGCGGCGGTCCGCGCGCAGCAGCTTCTTGAATGCCCGCCAGTTGCCGTAGTCCGCGTCGATCCAGTCCCAGCCCGCCTTCTGGTGCTCGGGATGGGCGGAGAGGATGTAGCAGGCCGCCTGCTCGACGCTGGCGACCGTCGTCTCGCCGAGCACCTCGAGGATGGCCCCGACATAGGCGGGAAGAACGTCGACGACGTCGAACTCCGGCACGTCGAGATCGCCGTCGATTGCCCCGGCATCCTCCGCCGGATCGTCCGACGAGGGATCGTCGAGCGGCGGGTCGGCGTCGGGATCGTCGACGAACGCGGCCTCCGCCTCGCCGATCGCCATCATGGCGTCCAGCCCCTCGACGACGTCGATCAGCGCCTTCTTGCGGACCTTCCAGTTGCTGCCGGCGGCGACCTTGGCGGCGAGGGTGCGCAGCACCTCGCCCATCGGCTCGGGGATCTCGGTCTTGGCGAGGATGGGATCGGAAATCGCGTCGATCGTGACGACGGTCGGCTTCGCCATGGGGTCACTCCTCGCCGAGGAAGGTGCGGACGACGGCGATCTGCGCCGGGTCGAGAAGGGCGGGCGCATGGCCGGCGTCGGCGATCTCGACCACGCGCGCCCTGGGCCCGCGCGTGGCCATCGCGGCCGCCGTCCCGGCCGTCAGCAGATCGGACCGCGCGCCGCGCAGCACCAGGACCGGACAGCGGACGGCGTCCCAGAGCGGCCAGAGGTCGACGTCGGCGATCGGTTGCGCCGTCATCGGCACGGTGATCGCGGGATCGAACGCGAGCTGCCACCCGCCGTCCGCCGCCGGCCGCACGGACCGGCGCGTCAGGTCCCGCCACTCGGCGTCGGTGAGAGCGCCGAAGCCGGCCTGGGCGACGCGGAGGTGGGCCTCGGCCGCGTCCGGGTCGGGGAACCGCGTCGGGCCGGCGATGTTGGCGGCGATCCGCTCCAGGGCCGCCTTCGGCACGAAGGGGCCGACGTCGTTGAGGACGAGGCGGCGGACGGGGCTGTTCGGCTGGACCGCGAGCAACAGGCCGATCAGCCCGCCCATCGAGGTCCCGACCCAGTCGACCCCGTCGACGTCGAGGCGCGCGATCAGGGCGGTCATGTCGGCCAGGTACTGCGGGAAGCCGTATCCCATGGGATCGGCCAGCCGGTCGCTGTCCCCGCGCCCGACGACGTCCGGACAGACGACGCGGCGCCCGCCCGCGGCGAGGTCGCCCGCCAGGGCGTCGAAGTCCCGCCCGTTCCGCGTGAGCCCGTGGACGCAGACGACCGTCCGCGGGGCGCCCCTGTCGCCCCACTCCGCATAGGTCACGCGGTGGAAGCCGCGCGCGCTCAGTCCAAGGACCGTTCCCTGTCGCATGGCCCGCAGGCTAGGCAGCCGCGGGGCCGGTGGCAAGCGCGGCGGGGACTGGCCGTTCGCCCGTCGCGACCGTATCTAGTCACGGCAACGACGGCGGAGTGGTTCGGATGTGGCGGATGCTGCGGTGGACGCTGGGGTCGATCCTCGTGCTGGCCCTGCTTCCCGTGGCGGGCGCCGTCGCGCTCTGGTTCCACCTGTCCTGGAACCAGCCGTCCATGTCCGGCACCGCGACGCTGGCAGGGCTGCGGGCACCGGTGACCGTGGTGCGCGACGGGAACGCGGTCCCGCACGTCTTCGCCGGCCACGTGGACGACGCCTATTTCGCCCTCGGCTGGCTGCACGCCCAGGACCGGCTCTTCCAGATGGAGATGATGCGCCGGGTGGGCGCCGGACGGCTGTCGGAGCTGATCGGCTTCCTCGGCGACGTCCCGGTGCGCATCGACACGATGATGCGCACGCTCGGCCTCTACCGCCATGCCGAGGCCAGCATGGCCCACCTCTCGCCCGAGGTGCGGGCGGGCCTCGATGCCTATGCGGCCGGCGTGAACGCCTGGCTCGGCGCGCGCACGGTGCCGCTCCCGATCGAGTTCCAGCTCCTCTGGCACACGCCCGAGCCCTGGCGGCCGGCGGACAGCCTCGTCTGGGGCAAGCTCATGGCCCTTCAGCTCTCCGGCAACTATGCGGAGGAGATCACGCGGGGCCGGATGGCCGAGGTGCTGACCCCGCAGCAGCTCGACGACCTGTTCCCCGGCGACCGGCCGGGCACGCCCGCCACGCTCGCCGCACGGCTCGTCGACTGGACCGGCCTCGCCCGGGCGCTGCCGCCGCCGCTGGGCCCGTCCTCGGCGTCGAACGGCTGGGCGCTCGATCCGTCGCGCACGAGCACGGGCGGGGCCATCCTCGCCAACGACCCGCACCTCGGCCTCGAGGCGCCCATCCTCTGGTATCTCGCGCGGATCGTGACGCCGGGACTGGAGATCACCGGCGGGACGGTGCCCGGCGTCCCCTTCCACGTGGTCGGGCAGACGGGATCGATGGCGTGGGGCCTCACCACCACCGGCGGCGACGTCCAGGACCTCGTGGTCGAGCAGGTGGACCCTGCCGATCCCGCCCGCTATCTGGCGCCGGACGGCTCCCGCCCCTTCACCGTGCGCGAGGAGGTGATCGGCCGCCGCTTCGCCGAGCCGCTGCGCATCACGGTCCGGGGCACGCGCAACGGCCCCGTCATCTCCGACATGACCGGCCCCCTCGCCCCGCGCGCGGCGCCGGGCAACGCCGTCTCGCTGCGCTTCACGGTACTGACCGACGCCGACACCACGGTGGAGGCGCTCTACCGAATGCAGCGGGCGACGAACTGGGAGGCGTTCCGCGAGGCGCTGCGGCTCTTCGTCGGGCCGCAGCAGAACATCTTCTATGCCGACCGCGCGGGGCGGCTCGGCTTCATCGCCCCGGCCCGCGTCCCCATCCGCGGTCGGGGGGACGGCCGCTTGCCGGTCCCGGGCTGGGATCCCGCCTACGACTGGACGGGCATGATCCCCTTCGACGCCCTGCCGCAGGCGGTCGATCCGCCGTCGGGCCGGTTCGTGAACGCGAACAACCGCGTCGTGGGGCCCGACCATCCCCACCTGATCGCGGTGGAGTGGCCGGACGCCTACCGGTTCCGTCGGATCGAACAGCTGCTCGAGCCCGGGCGGCGGCAGTCGCTCGACACGACCGAGGCGCTGATGAAGGACGCCCGGTCGCTGGCGGCCGTCGACCTGCTGCCGCACATGCTGGCGGCGATCGACGTGGACGGCGCGCCGGTCGCGCAGGCGGCGGGCCTGCTGCGCGGCTGGGACGGAACCATGCGCCGCGACCGGCCGGAACCGCTGATCTTCGAATGGTGGCTGATGGAACTGGGCCGCGCGTTGTGGTCCGACGAACTCGGCCCCGCGGCGGACGCGATGCGCGGCCTCGGCGCCCCCGCGGTCCTGCGGATCCTCACCGAGCGGACGGCCTGGTGCGACGACGTGGGCACGCCGGAGGCCGAGACCTGCAAGACGGTCGTCCGCCGGGCGTTCGACCGGACGCTGGAGACGCTGACCGCCCGCCGGGGCCCCCACATTCCCTCCTGGCGCTGGGGCGACGAGCACACGGCCCCCCTCGCCCACCAGATCCTGGGGCGGGTGCCGCTGGTCCGCGACCTGATCGACATTTCCATCGCCACCGACGGTGGCTTCTATACGGTCAACCGCGGCGCGACGGCGGTCTCGAACCGGGAGCGGCCGTTCGCCCACGTCCACGGCGCCGGCTATCGGGGGATCTATGATCTGGCGGACCCGGCGCGCTCGCGCTTCGTGATCGCTACCGGACAGTCGGGAAACCCGCTCTCGCCCCACTGGGGCGACTTCGTCGAGCGCTGGCGCGACGGGCGGCACGTCACCATCGCCGGAAGCCGGGAGGCGCTGGAGCGGGCCGGCCTCGGCACCGTCCGGCTGGAGCCCCTGCGCTGAAACGACCAGGGCGCCGGGGGCATCGCTCCGCGGCGCCCTGCCACCGGCCCCGGTGATCCGTCGGCGCGCCGTTCAGGCGGCGCCGGCCTTCCTGTCGTCGTCGCGCTTCTTCTGCGGCTGGTAGGCCAGCGACGCGTGCTCGGTGCAGTAGGGCATGCCCGGCGCCGTCTGGTGGCCGCAGAAGTGGAAATCCGAATCCCGGGGGTCGCCCACCGGCCATTTGCACATGCGCTCGGTCAGCGCGAGGATGTTGGCGCCTCGTTTCGGCGCCCGCTTGATGGGGGACGGCCGGCCGGACAGGCCCAGCCGGTGCGCCTTGCCGATGACGGCGTTCCGCGTCACGTCGCCGAGGATCCCGGCGATCTCGCTGGCACTGCGGCCCTCGGACCAGAGACGGCGCAGATCGTCGATCCGCTCGTCCGTCCAAACCATCGCGGTCGCTTCCTTCATCACGGCCCTCCCCTTCGCGGACGTGGACCCCGCCTGCGGACGATGCTCCGACCCTATGGGCCGCCCCGGGAGCACACCCCAGATCTAGTGTCCATGTCGGACAGACACTACCAGATGCACCTGACGCACGGTAGGGGTGACGCCCGAGAATCCTGTGGAAAGATCACGTTTGTTGGGGAAAACCCTTGACCGTGCGCGTGCAAAGGATGTGTCCCGCATGGTTAACGGGCGCTGAACGTCCGAGTCGATCCGGGGGGTTGAAGGACCCGGACCCCATACTTGTCACAGCGGACCCCTAGCCTTTCGACATGTTGCGCCAGCGTCACCGCCGTGTTCGCGAAGGCACCGGTGCTTTCCGGGGCACGCCCCCGCCCGTCGGGCGGTCCCAGCCCGCCAGGCGTGGGCGCGACATCGACAATTCGAGTCGCCAGGGCGATTCGGGGCGCGACTCGGGACCGTCGCGCCCTGCCCCGCGGTCACTCGCCGGCGTCGGCCGAGAAGCCGTTCTTGCCGTCGAACCGGTAGAGGTTCTCCGTCTTCACGAAATCGAGGCCCGCCGCCGACAGGTCGGCGAGAAGGCCGGCGATCTGGCCGTGGGTCGCGAGGCCGGACCCGGTCATGAAGCGGCAGCGCCAATGGTCAGAGCACCAGGTGTCGTGGTCCTCGCCCGGCCACACCTTCTGGCCCCGGTTGGAGACGAAGGTCAGATCCAGTCCGCGGGGCGCCAGAGGACCGATCCGCCCGGCCACCTGCGCGGGGCGGGCGTCCGGCCAGTCGAAGAACACGTCGACGCCGACCAGTTCCTTCAGCGCCGGGGCCCACGGCTTCACCGTGATGCCCTTCCAGTGCTCCCCGTCCTCCGCGTCCTGGTAGGAGACGGGCGCCAGCTGGCGCGGCAGATCGCCC
>JBIJED010000431.1:0-3636 GCA_044343785.1 Azospirillales bacterium
CAACTGGCGCAGGAAGCCGATGGGAAGCAGATTGTGCCCCTTCGACTCCTCCTCCACGATGATCTGCGTGAGGACGGAGCGGGTGATGTCGTCCCCGGACTTCGCGTCGAACACGACGAAATCGGTGCCGTCCTTCACCATCTGGGCAAGGTGATCGAGCGTCACGTAGCTGCTGGAGGCCGTGTTGTAGAGCCGCCGGTTCGCGTATTTCTTGATCGTGACGACCTGCTTCGGAGGGCCTTCCTGTTCGGCCATGGCGCCTGCTTTCGACCGGGGTCGGAAATTCCGATTTGAAGCATAGGACTACGCGACTTCCCCCGGGGCGCGCAAGCGTTCTGCCGGATGGCGCGCCCCCGAGGCGGCGTCCGGCGGCGTGCTCATGCCCGGGGCGCGCAAGCGTTCTGCCGGATGGCGCGCCCCGGGCGTCGTGCGCGGTCTCGGCTTGATCCGGCGGTCGGATGCGCGTTCTACTCACGCGATGACCGACGGCCCCGACGCGCCCCCGCCCGATCTCGATGCGCTCGCACGACGGCTGGTCGACCTCTGGCAGGAGCAATGGACGCAGATCGCCACCGACCCCGCCGTCGCGGAGGGACTGCTGCGGGTGATGCGGGCGACGGCCCCGCCCGGGCCCGGCCATGACGGCGCCGGACCGCCGTGGGCCCCGCCCGCTCGGCCTGCACCTGACGATGGCGGTGGCGGGGACGCTGGGCTCGCGCGGCGCGTTGCCGAGCTGGAGGCGCGCGTCGCCCGGCTCGAGGCCGCCGGGCGTGGCGGCCCTCCTCGACGCGCTCGACGCGTTCCCCCCTGAGGCGGTCGACGCCGCCGTCGCCCGCGCCGCGGCGGTCCGCCTCTCGGCGATCCTCGACGGCATCGAGCGCTACCGCCGCCATCCCTGGCGCCGGACGCTCGTCGACCCGCCGCCCCTCTGGGCCGAGGGCGGGTCGCGCCTGCTGCGCTTCGGCGGCGGGCTGGGCGTGCCGGTCCTGCTCGTCCCCTCGCTGGTCAACCGCTCGACGGTGCTGGACCTCGACGAGGGCAACAGCCTCGTGCGCCACCTCGCCCGGCGCGGGCTCGATCCCTTCCTCCTCGACTGGGGTACGCCCGGCGAGGCGGAGCGCGCCTTCACCCTGACGGACTATGTCGCCGGGCGCCTCGACCGGGCGCTCGCGGCCGTCCGCGCCGCGCGGCCGGACCGGCGGCCGGTCGTGCTCGGCTACTGCATGGGCGGGCTCCTGGCCGTGGCGCTGGCGCAGCTGCGGCCCGACGCGGTCGCGGCACTCGCACTCCTCGCCACGCCGTGGGACTTCCATGCCGCCGACCGCGCGATGGCGCTGCGTCTGGGTGCCCTGGGCGAGGCGCTGCGGCCGATGCTGGCGGCGTGGGGCGAGTTCCCGGTCGACCACGTCCAGGCGCTCTTCGCCGCCCTCGACCCCATGCAGGTCCCGCGGAAGTTCGCCCGCTGGGGCGCCGCCCCGCCGGATCGGGCGGCCGAACGCGCCTTCGTGGCGACCGAGGACTGGCTGAACGACGGCGTGCCGCTCGCCGGGCCCGTGGCGCTGGAATGCCTCGCCGGCTGGTACGGCGCCAACGCCCCGGGGACCGGCGCCTGGACGGTCGCGGGGCGCCCGGTGCGGCCGGAGACGCTGCCCCATCCTGCGCTCGTGATCGTGCCGGCGAGCGACCGGATCGTGCCCCCGGCATCGGCCCTCGCGCTCGCCCGGCTGCTGCCCGCCGCGACCGTGCGGCGGCCGCGCCTCGGGCACATCGGCATGGTGGTCGGCCGGCGCGCGCCGCGGGCGGTGTGGGCGCCGCTCGCCCGTTGGCTCGCCGCCGCGCCGGAGTGACGCGGAAGCGAACGCCCGTTCGCTTCCGGCTTGCAACGCCCCGCCCGAGGGATCAGAATTTGCACCGCGACAAGGGGCCGACCCCCGACGGCCGGCCGGGAAGAGGAGGACAGCCACCATGACCGAGGTCGTCATCACCGGGGCCGCGCGGACCCCCATCGGCGCGTTCAACGGTGCCTTCGCGACGGTGCCGGCCCACACGCTGGGCGAGGTCGCCGTTCGCGAGGCGATGGCCCGCGCGAAGGTCGAGGCGGGGGAGGTGGACGAGGTGATCCTCGGCCAGATCCTGACCGCGGGCGAGGGGCAGAACCCGGCCCGCCAGGCGGCGGTCGCCGCGGGCGTCCCCTACGAGAAGACCGCGTTCGGCATCAACCAGCTCTGCGGTTCGGGCCTGCGCGCGGTGGCGCTCGGCTTCCAGGCGGTCCGCAACGGCGACGCCGCGGTCGTGGTCGCGGGCGGGCAGGAGAGCATGTCGATGGCCCCGCACGCCGCGTACCTGCGCGGCGGGGTGAAGATGGGCCCGGCCGAGTTCGTCGACACCATGATCAAGGACGGGCTGTGGGACGCCTTCAACGGCTACCACATGGGCAACACCGCCGAGAACGTGGCCCAGCGCTGGCAGATCACGCGCGAGCAGCAGGACGCCTTCGCCGCCCAGTCCCAGAACCGGGCCGAGGCGGCGATCAAGGCCGGCCGCATGAAGGACGAGATCGTCCCCGTGTCGATCAAGACCCGCAAGGGCGACGTGGTCGTCGACACCGACGAGTTCCCCCGCTTCGGCACCACGCCGGACACGCTGGCCAAGCTGCGCCCCGCCTTCGCCAAGGACGGCTCGGTCACGGCCGGCAACGCGTCGGGCATCAACGACGGGGCCGCCGCCGTGGTCGTCATGTCGGCCGCCGAGGCCGAGCGCCGCGGCACGGCCCCGCTCGCCCGCATCGTCAGCTGGGCGACCTCGGGCGTCGACCCGGCCATCATGGGCGTCGGCCCCATCCCGGCGTCGAAGGCGGCACTGGCCAAGGCCGGCTGGAAGATCGGCGACGTGGAATTGGTGGAGGCGAACGAGGCCTTCGCCGCGCAGGCGCTGGCGGTCGTCAAGGACCTCGGCTTCGATCCGTCGATCGTCAACGTGAACGGCGGCGCCATCGCGCTGGGCCACCCCGTCGGCGCGTCGGGCGCCCGGGTGCTGGTCACGCTGCTCCACGAGATGGGCAAGCGCAACGTGAAGAAGGGCCTCGTCACGCTGTGCATCGGCGGCGGCATGGGCATCGCGATGTGCGTCGAGCGGGTGTGACGCGCCCGTCGCCACCGCACGTTCCGGACGGGGGCCTCGCGGCCCCCGTCTCCGTTTGATACACGTCAAAGTCTTGATCCTGCGAAAGATCACTATGGCCCCGCCCCGCCGGGGCGTTTAGGATTCCGGCCTGTCGACGGACGAACGCGGCGGGAACCGCGGACAGCGAAAGGGAGGATCAGGATGGCACGCGTGGCAGTCGTGACGGGTGGCACCCGTGGCATCGGCGAGGCGATCTCGGTCGCGCTGAAGGACGCCGGATACAAGGTCGCCGCCAACTACGCCGGCAACGACGAGAAGGCGAAGGACTTCACCGCCCGCACCGGCATCAAGGCCTTCAAGTTCGACGTCGGCGACTTCGCCGCCTGCGCCGCGGGGATCAAGCAGATCGAGGCCGACCTCGGCCCGGTCGACGTGCTGGTGAACAACGCCGGCATCACCCGCGACACCACGATCCACCGCATGACGTTCGAGCAGTGGAACGACGTCATCCAG
>JBIJED010000434.1:0-3599 GCA_044343785.1 Azospirillales bacterium
CACCGCCTGCCAGCGCCCGTCCGCGGTGGCGCGGACCCGACCGACCGGCGCATCGTCCAGATAGAGCTGCAGGTCGCCGTTCGCCGCGGCGCGACCGCTGAGGGCGACGTTGCCCGCCCGGTCGTAATCGACCACGTCGACGCTGACCGCACCCGGCGGGATGCGGCGGACGTCGGCGGTCGCCGGTGGCGGCACGACCGGAGGCGCCTGGAGGACGGACGAGGCCGCGTCGCCCGACCGCGGAACGGCGACGGCCAGCGCCGAGGCGGCGGCCGGGGCCGTCGCAGGGCGGCCGGCGATGTCGCGGTTCGCCTCCGGCACGACGACGAAGAGGTTGCTGGCCGCCGGGACCGACCGGCCGTCCGGGTTGACGGCGGAGAGGGTGAACTCCCGCGGGCCCGCCGCCAGCGGAGCCGTCGGGGTGATCACCCATTCGCCGCGGCCGTCGGCCACGACCTCGCCCACCGTGTTCGTGCCGTCCGACAGGCGGACCCGGGCGTTCGGCGCCGCCCGGCCGGCGAACAGGGCGTCGCCGCCGGGCTGGACGCGGACGACGTCGAACTGCGGCGCCATCGGCGCCGGGACGGGCGGCGGGGGCGGCGGCGCGACGGCGACCTGCGGCGGCGCGGGCAGCGCGACAGCGGGCGGCGGCGGGGGCGGCGCGGGCAGCGCGGCAGCGGGCGGCGGCGATGCGACCGGCGGCGATGCGGGCGGCGACGGTGCGGGCGGCGACGGTGCGGGCGGCGGCGGTGCGGGCGGCGGCGGTACCGCCGTCGTGGCGGGCGGGGGGGGCGGCGGGGGGGCGGGCGGATCGGCGCGCAGGGCGGTCCATCCGGGCGTCTGCTCCGCGGGCGCCGCGGGCGCGGCCGTCGTCGGCACGGACTGGAATGCCGGCGAAGGCGCGGCGGCGGGCTGGGGGGCGGCGGGCGGCGCCGCAGCGACCGGGGCGGGGGCGGCCGGCGTCGGCGCCGGGGGCGTCGGAACGGACGGCGGGGCCGCGGGCCGTTGGGGCGGCGGGACGGGCGTGGTGATCGCGGGTGTCACGGCCACGGGTCGCGGCTGCTCCGACGTGACCACCACCGCATAGGCGATGCCGCCCGCCGCGGCGAGCCCGAGGACGCCGTAGAGGAAGAAGCGCGTGCTCACCGGCCGGACCCCGTCACACCATCATCACGGCCGACTATCGGCCGGGCGCACCGTCCGCGTCAATTGCGGTACCTCATCCATCGCGCGGGCGGGCGTACGGGACGGGCCCCGGCCCTCAGGGCCCCGCGGGAAGGCTGCGCAGATAGACGACGATCGCGCGCCGGTCCGCATCGGACATCTTCGACGTGCCGTGGCGCACGACCTCGCCCATCCCGCCGCCGAGCGTGCCGCCGGACGCGGTCATGCCGTACTCGAGAAGAAAGAGGATGTCGTCGTCCGACCAGTCGCCGATGCCGGTCCGCGGGTTCTGCGTGATGCCGGGAACGGCGCCTCCGCCATGGACGCCCGCGCCCGCCACGCCCTGGTAGGCCCGCGACCGGTCGAGGCCGCCGAGCCACGTCCGTGGCGTATGGCATTCGGCGCAGTGGCCCAGAACCTCGACGAGGTAGCGTCCCCGCACCCAGGACTCGGACCGGCCGGGTGCCGGGAGCAGCGGATCGTCGTCGAAATGGAGCGTGCGCCAGACCGGCAGCAGGAAGCGCCAGCCGAACGGCGGCGAGAGGTCGTGCGGCCTGTTGGCCTTGCGCACCGGCGGTTGGGCCTTGAGGTAGGCAAAGAGGTCGCGTACGTCCGCGTCGGTCATCCGTGCGTAGGCGACGAAGGGGAAGGCGGGGAAATAGCTCTCGCCGGTCGGCATGCGCCCCTGGCGCACGGCGTCCGCGAACTGCGCCTCGGTCCAGCGCCCGATGCCGGTCTCGGGATCGGGCGTGATGTTGGGCGAACGGAAGGTGCCGAACGGCGTCTTCAGCGCCCGGCCGCCCGACAGCGGCGCGCCCGGACCCACCGGATCCGTGTGGCAGCCGAAACAGCCGGCGGCGTCGAACACCGCCTCGCCGCGCGCGGGATCGCCCCCCGGGGCCTGCGCACCCGCCGGGGCGGCGGACAGGACGGCGACGGCGGCGATCAGTCCCAGACCCGCGGCCGCGGCACGCCGGAGCGTGCCGCGGCCGGACGTCGCGTCAGCGGCTCCGATAGGCGTCATGACAGGCGTTGCATGAGGCGGCGACACCCGCGAACGCCGTCCGGATCTGCCCGGCGTCGCCCGAGCGCGCGGCGACGGCCATGGCGGTCGCGTTGCGCTCCATGTCGGCGATCAGCTGGTTCAGCCGGTCGGTCTGCTGCCACAGCTCGGGCCTGGTCTTGCTTCCGGCCACGCCGAGCTCCGTGCCCCGCGGCCACAGCGCCTGGTACTTGCCGTTGTGGGAGGCGAGCGTCTCGGCCGCCGCCTGCACGCCGGCGATCGAACCGGTGCCGTTCTGCACGAACGGACGGATCGTCCGGAACACGGCGTCGCTCTTGTCCTTCATCGCCTGCTGCCGCGCCGCCACGGCGTCCGCCGGCGACTGCGCGAGGGAAACGCCCGTGATCGCCGCCGAGCCCGCCAGGGCCGCCGCCACGATGCCGGTGAACAGAAGTTTGCGCCGCATGTGTCCCGCTTCCCATTTCGTCGGCCGGCCGATAGGCTCGGAACCGATCCTGCCTCGGTAACGACAACCACTGATAGCCATCATGACGGGGCGGGTCTGTTCACAAGGCGGTGAAAACACGCCTTTGGCGTTCCGCCACGGGCAACGCTGTGATGATCACGGAGCGATGATGGACCTGGGTCTTCGGTCGGTGTGCGTCTATTGCGGGTCGTCGAACCGGGTCGACGACCGGTTCAAGGCGGCGGCGCACGACCTGGGCACGCTGCTCGGCGGCGCCGGCGTGCGCGTCGTCTACGGCGGCGGCCGGGTGGGTCTGATGGGCCTCGTGGCGGACGCCGCGCTGGCCGCCGGCGGCGAGGTGATCGGCATCATCCCGGAGCACCTCCAGGTGCTGGAGGTGGACCATCCGGGCCTGACCGAACTCCACGTCGTCGACAGCATGCACACCCGCAAGCGCATGATGGTCGAGCGGTCCGACGGCTTCGTGGTCCTGCCCGGCGGCCTCGGCACGCTGGACGAGCTGTTCGAGATCCTGACCTGGAAGCAGTTGCGCCTGCACGACAAGCCGATCGTGGTGGTGGACGTCGACGGATACTGGCGGCCGATGGGGGTGATGTTCGACCACATGGTCGAGGCCGGTTTCGTCCGGCCCGAGCACAGGGCCCTTCTGCGCGTGGTGCCCGACGTGGCGTCGGTGCCGGCCGCCCTGGCCTCCGCGCCCGAGCCGCAGGTGGACCCGCAGACGAAGTGGATGTGACGCCGCCCCGCCTTTGACCGCGCCGGACGCGGTGCTATAACCCGCCCACCGGACAAACCCATGATTCGAAACGGGCGGAACGATGTCGAAGATCAAGGTGCAGACTCCCGTCGTTGACATCGACGGGGACGAGATGACCCGCATCATCTGGCAGTGGATCAAGGACAAGCTGATCCTGCCGCATCTCGACATCGACCTGAAGTATTTCG
>JBIJED010000436.1:0-3556 GCA_044343785.1 Azospirillales bacterium
TGTCGACCACGCCGATCACGGGGATGCCGAGCTTGTTGGCCTCCTCGATCGCCAGCTTCTCCTTCACCACGTCGATGACGAAGATGATGTCCGGCAGGCCGCCCATGTCCTTGATGCCGCCCAGCGTCAGCTCGAGCTTGTCGCGCTCGCGCGTCAGATCGAGCAGCTCCTTCTTGGTGAGGGCGCTCTGCAGCTCGTCGACCCGCTCGCTCATCTCCTTGAGGCGGCGGATCGACTGGGAGACGGTCTTCCAGTTCGTCAGCATGCCGCCGAGCCAGCGGTGGTTGACGTAGTACTGGCCGCAGCGCTGCGCGGCGACGGCCACCTTCTCCTGCGCCTGGCGCTTGGTGCCGACGAACAGCACGCGCCCGCCACCGGCGACGACGGTGCGGACCGCCGTCATGGCCTGGTAGAGCATCGGGACGGTCTGCTCGAGGTTGATCACGTGCACGCCGTTGCGCACGCCGAAGATGTAGGGCTTCATCTTCGGGTTCCACCGACGGGTGTGGTGGCCGAAGTGGACGCCGGCCTCGAGGAGCTGGCGCATCGTGAAGGTTGGCATGGTCATCTGAATCGGTCCTTTTCCGGTTCGACCTCCGCGGGGCACGCCCGGCCTCCGAGGGGAGACCGGACACCGGAGCGGACCGGGGACGAGCCGACGGTCCGCAAGCCCGCGTGTGGATTTGCGACGGCGCTTAACTAGTCGGTCGGTCCCGATTTGGCAAGGTCGATCCGAGGAGGTCGCGGGCGCCGTCCGTCCCGCGACGGCCTCAGAGCTCCTGCACCTCGACGACCCCCGGGATCGCCTTGATCGCCGCGCGGGCCTTGGCGTTCAGCGCGAAACGCTCCGGCAGCATGATCTCGGCCTCCCGGTAGCGGTCGAGTTCGATCACCACGTGGATCGGACGGTTGCCGCGGCCGAAGTGCCCCAGCGCCGTCCGCAGGTGCGGAATCGGCGCCGGGTCGCGGACGACGACGCGCAGCCCCTCCGCGGCGGTCGCCACCATCTCGTCGAGGTGCCGCACCTCGTTCCCGGTGAGGCGGAACCCCTCGCCGTTCACCTGCATGTCGACCGTGAGCACCACCGCGTTGCCGTTCTCCAGGAACTGGCGGCTCTGGGCCAGCGTCTCGGAGAACAGCATCACCTCGAACACGCCGGTCGCATCGGAGAGCTGCACGAAGGCGAAGCGGTTGCCGGTGCGGGAGTTGCGCTCCTGCCGGGCGATGACGATGCCGGCCATCTTGAAGCGGGTGGGCTTGCCGGAGCCGATGCGGGCCGGCAGGTCCCCCGCCTTCACCACGCCCAGGCGCGCCAGCGGCCGGGCATAGCCGTCGAGCGGATGGGCCGAGAGATAGAAGCCGATCGCGTCGAACTCGTGCCGGAGGCGCTCCAGCGGCTCCCAGTCCGGCACGTCCGGGAGGGCCGGGGTGCGCAGGGTCCCGCCCGCCGCCGGGCCGCCGAACAGGCTGACCTGCCCGCTTTCCCGCTCCTCGGTCGTGGCGTGCGCGTTGCGCACCAGCATCTCGACCGCCGCATGCACCTGCCGACGGTTGCGCACGAGACTGTCGAAGGCACCCGCGCAGGCCAGGTTCTCCAGCATCTTCTTGTTGACCGCGCGGACGTCCAGCCGGCGGGACAGGTCCATCAGGTCCTTGTAGGGGCCGTTGGCCGTCCGCTCGGCGACGAGGGCGCGCATCGCCTGCTCGCCCACCCCCTTCACCGCGGCCAGCGCGTAGCGGATCGCCCGCTCGCCGCCCGGAAGCGCCTCGACCGAGAAGATGGGCGCCGACCGGTTCACGTCCGGCGGCAGCAGGGTGACCTTGAGGCGGCCGAGTTCCTGGCGGTGCAGGTTCAGCCGGTCGGTGTTGCCCATGTCGAGCGTCATGGTCGCGGCCATGAACTCGACCGGGTAGTTCGCCTTCAGGAAGGCGGTCTGGTAGGCGACCTGGGCGTAGGCGGCCGCGTGCCCCTTGTTGAAGCCATAGCCGGCGAACTTCGCCGCCTGCTCGAAGATCTCGCGCGCCACCGCCTCCTCGATGCCGCGGCCGATGCAGCCGTCGACGAACTTGCCGCGCTCCTTGTCCATCTCCTCCTTGATCTTCTTGCCCATGGCGCGGCGCAGCAGATCGGCGCCGCCCAGCGTGTAGCCGGCGAGCTTCTGGGCGATCATCATGACGTCCTCCTGGTACGTCATGACGCCGAAGGTCTCGGAAAGGATGGGCTCCAGCTCGGGGTGGATGTACTTGGGCTGCTGTTCGCCGTGCTTGCAGGCGATGTAGGTGGGGATCGACTCCATCGGGCCGGGGCGATAGAGCGCCACGAGCGCGATCAGGTCCTCGATCCGGTCGGGCCGCATCTTGCGCAGGAGGTCGCGCATGCCCGAACTTTCCAGCTGGAACACGCCCGAGCTTTCGCCGCGCGCGAGCATGCGGTAGGTGTCGGCGTTCCCGAAATCCTGGTTCGCCACGTCGATCGTCAGCCCGCGGGCGCGGATCAGGTCCTGGCTCTTGGCGATGACGGTCAGCGTCTTCAGCCCGAGGAAGTCGAACTTCACCAGCCCGGCGTTCTCCACGTACTTCATGTTGTACTGGGTGACGCGCATGTCCGAGCCGGGATCGCGGTAGAGCGGGACCAGCTCGTCGAGTGGGCGGTCGCCGATCACCACGCCCGCCGCGTGGGTGGAGGCGTGGCGGTAGAGACCCTCCAGCCGGAGCGCGACGCCGATCAGCTTGCCGATCGTCTCGTCCGTGTCGCGCATCTGCTGGAGCAGCGGTTCGCTGTCGATCGCCTGCTGGAGGGTGACCGGGTTCGCCGGGTTGTTCGGGATCAGCTTGGTGATCCGGTCGACCACCGGATAGGGAAGCTGCATCACCCGGCCCACGTCGCGCACGACCGCGCGCGCCTGGAGTTTTCCGAAGGTGATGATCTGGGCGACGCGGTCCTTTCCGTACTTGTCCTGGACGTAGCGGATGACCTCGTCGCGGCGCTCCTGGCAGAAGTCGATGTCGAAGTCCGGCATCGACACGCGTTCGGGGTTGAGGAACCGCTCGAAGACGAGCCGGAACCGCAGCGGATCGAGCGAGGTGATGTCCATCGCCCAGGCGACGATGGAGGTGGCGCCCGAACCGCGGACGCCGACCGGGATGTCGTTGCGCCGCGTCCACTTCATGAAGTCCGAGACGATCAGGAAGTAGCCCGGGAACTTCATCTTGATGATGACGCCCAGCTCGAAGCGCAGCCGGTCCCAGTAGGGCCGCTCGCGCTCGCTGTCGGGCTCGGGCGGCTGTCCGGGGAAGACCTGGGTGTCCAGCTTCAGACGCAGCCCCTCCTCCGCCTGGGCGGTCAGCTCGTCATCCTCCGTCCGCCCGCTCTCGCAGGGGAAGGCGGGCAGGATGGGGTTGATCTTCTTCAGGAGGAAGGAACAGCGGCGGGCGATGACGACCGTGTTGTCCACCGCCTCCGGCAGGTCGGCGAACAGGTCCCGCATCGCCTGCGGGCCCTTGAACCAATGGTGGCCCGTGACCTTGCGCCGGTCCGTCTCGGTCAGATAGCGAC
>JBIJED010000437.1:0-3555 GCA_044343785.1 Azospirillales bacterium
GCTCGGCCTCGGCGGCCGCCTCCCGCTCCTGCTGCTGGATCGAGCGCAGCTCGTCCAGTTCCCGCTGGCGCAGGGCCTCGGGCGTCAGCGGCTCGGACGGCGTCCCGACGACCGGCCGCACGTCCTCGAGAACCTCGGCCTCCGGTTCGTCGCCCGCGTCGGACGGCGTGGTGACCCGGCGCTCCTCCTCCTCGCGGGCGGAGAGCAGCGCGCGCAGGCGCGCCTCCTTCTCCTGGAGGCTGAGTTCGCGCGGCAGAGGACCGCCGCGCATCGCCCCCTGGCGCGGACCGCCGCCGGTGGAGGAGAACCCCTCCGCGGCCCGGCGCGCCGCCGCTCCGCCGTCGGCGACGCCCGGCACGGCGCCGCGTTCGAGCGTGCGCTTGCGCTTGACCTCGACGGTCACCTGCTTCGATCGGCCATGGGAAAAGCTCTGGCGAACGGAGCCCTGCTCCCCGCCGCCCGCCGGTGCCGGCCCCGGCCCCGCCTTCTTCGGCAATTCGAGCTTGCCGCGGCCGGAGAGGCTCAACACCTTCTTTTCCTGGTCCCTGGTATCCGTCATCTAGTCGTCCGACCCAATTCCTGTTCGACCCCGCCGGGCACGCCGCCCCACGCGGACACGCCCCTGAATTCCGCCACCCGCGCCACGTCGCGCGCCAGTCTTTCCGCGAACCCGCCCGCTTCGACCGCAGCATGCACCACATGGGCACGCCCCAGCGCGTCGGCCAGTTCCCTCGCGGAAAATACGAAAACGAGCGGAACGTCCCTTCCGACGCCCGCCAGCTTCGCACGGCCGTCCGACGACCCGTCGGTCGCTTCCACCCGCAACGCGACCTTACCGCCACTCAGCGCGTCGCGCACCTGTTCGTAGCCGGCGGTGACCTGACCCGCGCGACGCGCAAGGCCGAACAGCCGCAACCACCGCGCCGCGAGTCCGCCCGCGACCCGCTCCACCAGATCCTCGGGCGACCGCACCGGCCGCCGGGCGGCACGGGCGAACTGCCGCTTCGCGATCGCCAGGCGAAGCACGTCGGGCCGCGCGGTCACCCAGAAACCCCGGCCCGGCAACCGCTCGTCGAGATCGGGCACCACAGTGTCGTCGGGGCCCATCACGAACCGCAGCATGCCCCCCTTCGGGCCCCCCGTCCCCGGGCCGATGCCGCGCCGGAGCGGCCTCCGGCGCCCGGCCACGGCCTCCGGCTCGTCCGCGTCGACCGCTCCACCCTCGTCCGCCGGCGTCGCCTCCATCACGGACCCTTCCCGCGGGACCGGGACCTCAGGCCGCCGCCCCGCCCTCGTCCTTGAACCAGTGGGCGCGTGCGGCCATGATCACGGCGTTCGCCTCCTCTTCGCCCAGCACGTCGGCGCCGACGATCTCGACCAGCTCGTCGCCTGCGAGGTCGGCGAGGTCGTCGAGCGTCTTCACCCCCTTGTCGCCCAGCTTGACCAGCACGGCCGGGGGCAGGCCCGAGATCTCCGCGACCGCGTCCTCGACGCCCATCTCGCGGCGGCGCGCGTCCTGCGCCTCGGACTCGCGCTCGAGCCAGGAGGCGGCACGGGCGCGGAGTTCCTCCGCCACGTCCTCGTCGAAGCCTTCGATCCCGGCGAGTTCGAGCGTGTCGACGGCGGCGATCTCCTCGACCGTGGTGAAACCCTCGGCCACCAGCAGGTGGGCGATGACGTCGTCGACGTCGAGTGCCTGCATGAACAGGCCGGAGCGGGACCGGAACTCCTCCTGGCGGCGCTCGGACTCCTCCTGCTCCGTCATGATGTTGATGTCCCAGCCCGTCAGCATCGAGGCGAGGCGTACGTTCTGGCCGCGGCGGCCGATCGCCAGCGAGAGCTGGTCGTCGGGCACCACCACGTCGATGCGCGCGTTCTCGTCGTCGAGCACGACCTTCGCCACCTCGGCCGGCGCCAGCGCGTTGACGACGAACGTCGCCTGGTCGGACGACCAGGGGATGATGTCGATCTTCTCGCCCTGCAGTTCGCCGACCACCGCCTGCACGCGGCTGCCGCGCATGCCGACGCACGCGCCGACCGGGTCGATCGAGCTGTCGTGGCTCACCACGGCGATCTTGGCGCGGCTGCCCGGGTCGCGGGCGACCGACTTGATCTCGATGATGGCGTCGTAGATCTCCGGCACTTCCTGCGCGAACAGCTTGGCCATGAACAGCGGGCTGGTGCGCGACAGGAAGATCTGCGGGCCCTTCTGTTCGCGACGGACGTCGTAGATGAAGGCGCGCACACGGTCGCCGGTCTTGAAGTGCTCGCGCGGGAGGCACTCGTCGCGGCGCAGCATGGCCTCCGCCCGGCCGAGGTCGACCGTGACGTTGCCGTACTCCACGCGCTTGACGATGCCGTTGACGATCTCGCCCACGCGGTCCTTGAACTCGCCGAACTGGCGGTCGCGCTCGGCCTCGCGCACCTTCTGCACGATCACCTGCTTCGCCGTCTGCGCCGCGATGCGGCCCAGCTCGGCCAGATCGATCCGCGGGAACCGCTCGATCACGAACTCGCCGGCCGCGATCCCCGGCCGCAGGCGCTGGGCGTGCGGCACCGAGATCTGGGTCAGGTCGTTCTCGACCGTCTCCACCACCTCGCGGAAGCGCGCCAGTTCCACGTCGCCCGACTTGCGGTCGATCCTGGCGCGGATGTCGTGTTCGTGGCCGTACTTGGCACGGCCGGCCTTCTGGATGGCCTGTTCCATCGCCTCGAGAACCTGGTCCCGATCGATGTTCTTCTCGCGGGCGACCGCGTCGGCGACTTGAAGGAGTTCCATGACCCGAACGTTCCTGCTCCAGAATGCCCCGTCACCGCGCGGTCAGCGCGGTCCGGCCTGCATGGCTTCGATCAACTCGTCGGTCAGGACGAGCTTGGCCTTCGTCAGATCCTCGAACGGGATCCGCGCCGGCCCTTCCTGCGTGTCGATCGCGACCGCGCCCGCGTCGAGCCCGCGCAACCGACCCTTGAACCGCTTGCGCCCCTCGATCGGCACCCGCGTCTCGAGGCGCGCCTCGAACCCGGCGAAGCGCTCGAAATGCTGCGGCCGCGTCAGCGGCCGGTCGATGCCGGGGGAGCTGACCTCGAGCGTGTAGGCGACCGAGACCGGG
Source organism: Azospirillales bacterium (assembly GCA_044343785.1). Lineage (GTDB taxonomy): Bacteria > Pseudomonadota > Alphaproteobacteria > Azospirillales > Azospirillaceae > CANGXM01. The sequence continues at coordinate 3,111 of JBIJED010000437.1, forward strand.
TCCTCGACGTCCAGGATGGCCGAGACGGCGCGGCTGACCTCCGCGCAATCCTCGACCGTCATGGTCGCGCGGTCCGACCGTTCGATCATGATCTGCAGCGTCGGTCGCGCCTGACCCGAGATCTGCACACGCACGACCTCGTAGCCCATGGCCTCGACCGACGGAACGATCAGCGCCTCGACCCGAGCCGCGTCCGTCATGGCATCGTCCCGTCCCCCGCGATCCCGAGTCCCGGGGGCACAAACGAAAAGGGTGGGCCGCAGCCCACCCGGACAGCGGTCCCGAAACGACGGTCCTTCTCGAACCGACGACTCAGGACCGTATGGGATCGCGCCTAACATAGCCATTCCGGTCGGCGCTGCAAGCGTTTCGGCGGCCGGTCGCCCTCCGGGTTGCCGGGGGTGCCCCCTCCGACGCACACTGGTTCCCGTCCGCGCGGCCTCTT
>JBIJED010000438.1:0-3554 GCA_044343785.1 Azospirillales bacterium
CCCGGCGTCCGCGTGTCCACGAACGCGTTCGTGCACGCACGAAGGTCCGCGTACCGGACCAGACGCCCCTCGATCCCCGTCATTCCCCGCTCCTTGCGATCCTCGAGCCCGTGGCGGCGTCGAACAGTGCCGTCGCCGCCTCCGGGATCGCGACGCCGACCCGCTCGTCGATGGCGGGCCGCACGGTCTTGTCCGCCCGGACCGTCACGCGGACGTCGCCGAGCGTGACCGTGACCAGCACCGCCTCCCCGGTCAGTTCGCTCGTGTAGACGGGCAGGTCCACGGCCCCGGCGCCCGGCGCCGTCAGGGCCATGTCCTCGGCCCGCACGCCCAGCACCACGCCGTCGCGCGTGCCGGTGCCGGGCAGCGGGAGCGCCAGCGGCCCTGCCCGGAAGACGCCGCCCTCGATCCGCCCGGGCACGAGGTTCATCGCCGGCGAGCCCATGAAGCCCGCCACGAACAGGTCCGCGGGGCGGAAATAGATCTCCTCCGGCGTGCCCAGCTGGCGGATCACGCCCTTGTCCATCACCGCGACCCGGTCGGCGAGCGTCATCGCCTCGATCTGGTCATGGGTGACGTAGATGGTGGTGACGCCCAGTTCGTGCTGGAGGTGCTTGATCTCCGCCCGCATCTCCACGCGAAGCTTGGCGTCGAGGTTCGACAGCGGCTCGTCCATCAGGAACACGCGCGGCGTGCGGATGATGGCGCGGGCGAGCGCCACGCGCTGGCGCTGCCCGCCCGAGAGTGCCGCCGGCTTGCGCTCCAGCAGGTGGTCGAGCTTCACCTTCGCCGCCGCGGCGCGCGCCGCCTCGAACCGCTCGGGCTTGGGCACGTCGCGCATCTTGAGCGGGAAGGCGATGTTCTCCGCCACCGTCATGTGCGGATAGAGGCCGTAGTTCTGGAACACCATGGCCACGTCCCGGTCCTTGGGCAGGACGTCGTTGACCACGCGGTCGCCGATGCGGATCTCGCCGGTCGTGGGCAGCTCCAGCCCCGCGACCATGCGCATGGTCGTGGTCTTGCCGCAGCCGGACGGGCCGAGCAGCACGAGGAACTCCCCCTCCTCGATCGCGAGCGAGAGGTCGTCGACCGCGACGAAGCCGCCCCAGCGCTTGGTGACGTTCGTCAGGCGCACGCCGCTCATCGCACCGCCCCCGAGACGAGGCCCTTGACGAAGTACTTCTGGACGAAGCCGGAGATGGCCAGCATCGGCAGCATCACGACGATCCCCATGACGGCCATGAGTTCCCACGCGTCGCCGCGCTCGGTCCGGGCCTGCATCAGCCCGACCTGGAGCGTGGTCGCCTCGGTGCGGGAGAGCACGAGGGCGTAGAAGAACTCGTTCCAAGAGACGACGAAGCTGAAGATCGCCGCGGTCGCGATGCCGGGCATGATGACCGGCACCACCACCTCCCAGATCGCGCGCAGGCGCGACGCGCCGTCGATCATCGCCGCCTCCTCCATGTCGGTGGGGATGGCGTCGATGAAGCCCTTCAGCATCCAGATCGCGTAGGGCAGGACGAAGGAGAGGTTGGCGACGATCAGCGCGACCCGCGTGTCGAGCAGGCCGGCACCGCGGAAGACGATGAACAGCGGGATGATGATGATCACCGGCGGGATGAACTGGGTCGCGAGGATGCCGAGCGGCCACGCGGTCCCGCCCGGAAAGCGGAAGCGGGAGAAGGCATAGGCCGACAGCGTCGCCACGGGAAGTGCCACCACCAGCGTGCCCAGCGTGACGATCACGCTGTTCATCAGCCGGTGGCCCAGCGAATAGGGCGGCTCCAGCACGGTGCGGAAATTCTCCAGCGTCGGCGTGAAGACGATCGAGAGCGCATAGACGTCGCGCGGCGCCTTGAACGCGGTGGCGAAGATCCACAGGACCGGGGCCAGGAAGAAGGCGCCGACCGCGAGGATCAGCACGATCCGCCAGGGCGACGCCGACCAGGGTTTCGCGAGCGAGCCCGCCATCAGCCGCGCCCCATCACGAGCCGGGCGTAGATGCCCGCCAGCACCCCCATGACGAGGGCGAGCAGCACCGCCATCGCGGCGGCGTAGCCGAGGTCGAACCAGCGGAACGCCGTCAGGTAGATCAGGTGGGAGAGCGTCTGGGTCGACGTGCCCGGCCCGCCCGAGGTGAGGGTGACCACCTGGTCGAGCAGCTTGAGCGAAAAGATGACCTTCAGCAGCAGTGCGATCGCCAGAACCGGGCGGAGCTGCGGCAGCGTGACGTGGATGAGGGTCCGCCAGCCGGTCGCCCCGTCCACCTTCGCCGCGTCCACCGTGTCGGGCGGGATGGTGGCGAGCGCGCCGACGAACATCAGCATGAAGTAGGGCGCCCAGTGCCAGACGTCGGACGCGATCAGCGCCACCATCGCGAAGGTCGGGTCGGCCAGCAGCGCCACGTCCTTCAGCGGCGGGATCGCCGCCTTCACCACCGCGTCCACCGCCCCGAACTCCGGGTTCAGCAGGAAGCGCCAGGAGATGCCGACGAGCGACGGGCTCATCGCGAAGGGGATGACCAGCAGCGTGCGGACGCCGACCTCCAGCCGCCCGTTGCCGGCGAGCAGCAGCGCCATGGCGAGGCCGGCGAGGATGGTGCCCGCGACCGAGAAGACGACGAAGAGCGCGGTGACCCCGAGGGTGTTCCAGAAATCGGGATCCTCGGTGATCACCTCGGCGTAGTTCTCGAGACCCACGAACGGGCCCGGCACCGGCGAGCGGGACAGGTTCCACACGTGCAGCGAAAACCAGATCCCCTGCACGAGCGGCCAGAGGAGCGTGGCCGCGATCACCACGAAGGCCGGGGTGATCAGCAGCCACTTCAGCGCCCCGTCCGACAGGCCGCCCGCCCGCGGCACCCCGCGGGCGGAGAGGCCGGCCGGGCGGGCGACCCGCGCGGTCACCCGCGCCGGCCCGAGCGGCGGATGATGGCGTCGATCTGGCGCGCCGCGTCGTCGAGGCCCGCCTTCACCGGCGAACCGCTGGATGCCAGCTGGGAGATCGTGTTCTCCAGCACCTCCGCCATCTGCGGCCAGTCGCGCAGCTGCGGCATGATCCGGGCGCCCTCGAGGCTCTTCGACGCCTCGCGGTGCAGGCCGAAGTTGGCGGCGTTGACCCGCTCGTCCACGAAGCTCGACTTGTGCGTGACCACGATGTCGGCCGTGTTCGGATCGGACTTGTCGGTCGAGACCTTCACCTCGAGGTCGGGGTTGCCCGCCCACTTCAGGAACTCGAACGCCGCGTCCTTGCGCCGGGACTGGGCGCTGACCGCGAAAGGCAGCGTGAGGGCGAAGGTCGCGGCCTTCGCGCCCGGGAAGCTCGGCATGGGCGCGAAGCCCACCTGCTCGGGCTTGAGGGTGGAGTTCGGACCGGTGAGGACCGAATAGACCCACCACCAGACCATCACCATGGCCGATTTGCCCTGGGCGACCGAGGTGACGGCGTCGCCCTCGACGAACTGGACCGAGCCCGGGGCGGCCACCTTGTGGCGCAGCAGCAGGTCCAGGTACATCTGCGTCGCCTCGACGCCTGCGGCGTCGTTGAAGCGGACC
>JBIJED010000440.1:0-3541 GCA_044343785.1 Azospirillales bacterium
GGGGGCGGCCTATCTCTGCTGGCTCGCCTGGCTGGTCGCGACCGCGTCGCGGCCCGACGCCGGCGAGGCGGGCGCCGGCCCCTTCGGCTTCTGGCGTGCCGCCCTCTTCCAGTGGGTGAACCCCAAAGCGTGGCTGACGGTGATCGGCGCGCTGGCCACCTACACCACGGTCGAGGCGCCGATGGGGCCGCAGGTGGCCTTCATCACCGCCGTGTTCGTGGCGCTCACCTTCCCCTGCCTCGCGGTCTGGGCCGTGTTCGGCGCGATGATCGGGCGGTTCCTGTCGACCGGGCGGCGCCTCCGGATCTTCAACGTCTGCATGGCGGCGCTGGTGCTGGCCTCGCTGGTGCCCGCGCTGCGATAGGGGCGGGCGTGCTCACCCCCGCAGCACGCCGCCCGCCGCCTTCGCCACCGCCGCCACGATCTTCTGCCCGACCGCGTCGATCTCGGCCTCGGTCAGGGTCTTCTCGGTCGGCTGGAGCGTGACCGACAGCGCCAGCGACTTGCGCCCCTCGCCCACGCCCGGCCCCTGGTACACGTCGAAGAGGACGACGTCGGCCACCAGCGCCTTGTCCGCCCCGCGCACCGCGCGCACCACGCGGTCGGCCTCGGTCGCGGCGTCGACCACGAAGGCGAAATCGCGCACGACCGGCTGGAGGGCCGAGAGCTTGAGGAGCGGGCGCGCCGTGCCGGCCTTCTTCTTCGGTGCGGGTACGGCGTCGAGGAACACCTCGAACTGCACCATCGGCCCCTTGGCGCCCAGCAGGTCCAGCACCTCCGGGTGCGTCTCCCCGAACCACGCCAGCACCGTCGGCCCGAGGCGCAGCGTGCCGGAACGGCCGGGGTGGTACCAGTCGGGCGCGTCGGTCGTGACCTGAAGGTTGCCGACGGGCGCCCCCGCCGCCTCCAGTGCGGCCAGCGCGTCGGCCTTGGCGTCGTGGACGTCGACCGGCCGCGGGCCGCCCGACCAGTGGCGCGCAACGGCGAGGCCGGCGCGCACGCCGGTCGCCACCGTCTGCTGGCCCGTCGGTTCCGGCGTGCGGTACTGGGGTCCCAGTTCGAACAGGGCCGCGTCCGGGAAGCCGCGGTCGGCGTTCCGCCCGGCCGCCTGGATCAGGTTCGGCAGGATCGAGGGGCGCATCACGTCGAGGTCCGACGCGATGGGGTTCATCAGCCGCAGGCCTTCGTGCACCTGCCCGAAACGGGCGGCGAGCGGGCCCGCCATGAAGGACCATGTCACCGCCTCCTCCATCCCGCGCGCGGCGACCGCGCGGCGGACGGACGCGGTGCGGCGCTGGCGCGCGTCGAGCGCCGGCCGCGTCATGGCCGACGTGCGGGGCAGCGGTGTGGCGGGAATGGCGTCGAACCCGACGACGCGCATCACCTCCTCGACGAGGTCGGCCTCGCCGTGGACGTCGGCGCGCCAGGACGGCGGCACGACGGTCATCGGCTCGCCCTCGGTCACATGGAAGCCGAGGTCGCGCAGGATGCGCACCTGATCGGCCGCCGGCACGTCGACGCCGCCCAGCGTCCGCACCCGGTCGGCGCGCAGCGTCCAGGTCCGGCGCCAGTCGGGCGGCGTGCCGGCCACGAACATTTCCGACGCCTCGCCGCCGCACATCTCGAGGATGAGGCGGGTGGCGTAGTCCATGCCGGCGCGCACGAAATCGGGGTCGAGCCCACGCTCGAACCGGTAGCGCGCGTCGCTCTCCACGGCCAGCCGCCGGCCCGTCTGGGCCGTGCGCACCGTGTCGAACAGCGCCGCCTCGATGTAGACGTTCACGGTCGCCTCGGTGCAGCCCGAGCGGGCACCACCCATGATGCCGCCCAGGCTCTCCACCCCGTGCGCGTCGGCGATGACGGTGACCGCCGGGTCGAGCGCATAGGTCTTGCCGTTCAGCGCCTCCAGCGTCTCGCCCGCGCGGGCGAGGCGGACGGTGAGGGCACCGCCCCGGATGCTGTCGGCGTCGAAGACGTGGAGCGGGCGGGCCACGTCCATCGTCAGGAAGTTGGTCACGTCGACCAGCGCCGAGATCGGCCGGAGGCCGATCGCCGTCAGCCGGTCCTGCATCCACTTCGGGCTCGGCCCGTTGCGCACGCCGCGGATCAGGCGCCCGAGGAAGAGGGGGCAGGCCCCGGCGGCCTCCGGCGGAAAGTCCAGATGCACGGGCACCGGGTTGGGGAAGGTTCCCGCCACCGGCTCGGCCTTCGCCAGCGGCTTGAGGGTGCCGAGGCCGGCCGCGGCGAGGTCGCGGGCGATGCCGCGCACGCCGGCGCAGTCGGCCCGGTCGGGGGTCAGCGCGATCTCGATCACCGGGTCGCCGAGGCCGGCCCACGCGGCGTAGGCGACGCCGGTGGGCGCGTCGGGGGCCAGGTCGATGATCCCCTCGTGGTCGTCGGACAGGCCGAGTTCCATCTCAGAGCACAGCATCCCGTTGGAGACGACGCCGCGCACCTCGCGAACGGCGAGGGTGAGGTCCTTGCCGGGAATGTAGGTACCTGCGGGCGCATACACGCTCTTCATGCCGGCCCGCGCGTTGGGCGCGCCGCACACGACCGAGATCGGCGGGTCGCCCTGGCCCAGATCGACCATGCAGACGCGCAGCTTGTCGGCGTTGGGGTGCGGTTGGGCCTCGACCACGCGGGCGATCACGTAAGGCGCCAGATCCGCCGCCCGGTCGGTCAGATCCTCCACCTCCAGCCCGAGGCTCGTCAGCGTCGCGGCGATGCGCGCGACGTCGGCGTCGGTATCGAGGTGGTCCTTGAGCCAGGAGAGGGTGAACTTCATGGAATCACGCAGGTGTCAGAGGAGTTATCGTATTCGGGTTCCCGGACGAGGGCACCGGATCGGGCGTTCGGCCCCGGCGCGGCAGGTCGGGTCGCGTCCTGCCGGATCGAATCGTACCAAGAGATCCGAAGCAGCGGGATCGCGATGCGTGCCGTCGCGAAGTCCCGAAGCCGCGCGACGAGCATGGGCGCGTCGAGCGCAAGCAGTTCCCGCGTAAACTTCGATCCAAGGAGGGCGGCGGACCCTTGGGCGAAAAGACGGCCGGCATCCACGAAAACGGCGACGCGGTCCATCCATCACCCCGAAACGTACGAGGGCCCCCGCGGGGGCCCTCTCGTAGGCCGGCACCCTCGACAGCGTATAGAGAGCTTCCGGTTCGGCAAACGTAGTGGACGCGCGGATCATCCGCAAGACCGGTCCCGATGACGGCCACTCCCGCCTCAGCCCACCAGCCCGCGGGCGAGCGAGGGCATGTCGAGCGGCAGGAAGCCGTAGTGGCGCAGCCAGCGCAGATCCGCCTCGAAGAAGGTCCGCAGGTCGGGGATGCCGTACTTCAGCATCGCGATCCGCTCGATCCCCATCCCGAACGCGAAGCCCTGGTACTTTTGCGGATCGATCCCGCACGCCGACAGCACGTTGGGATGCACCATCCCGCAGCCCAGGATCTCCAGCCAGTCGCCGTAGTTGCCGAGCTTCAGCTCGCCCCCCTTGCGCGAGCAGCCGATGTCCACCTCCGCCGAGGGCTCGGTGAAG
>JBIJED010000037.1:0-11097 GCA_044343785.1 Azospirillales bacterium
GAGGAGGGACGGACCGCCGACCCTCAGCCCCGGCCGGTCGCTCCGGGCCGCCGGTCCGCCCAGGGGGCCGCGGCCTCCATCTGCGCGGACAGGGCGAGCACCCGGTCGTCGCGCCCGTGGGCGCAGGCGATCTGGACGCCGATCGGCAGCCCGTCCGCCGTCCACCCCAGCGGCAGCGAGGCGGCGGGGCAGCCGGCCGCGTTGTACCAGGAGGTGAAGGGCATGCCGGCCCGGGCCTCGGCGACGTAGTCGTCGAGCGACGCCGTCGCCATCGAGAAGCGCCCCAGCGGGAGCGGCGGGTCGGCGAAGACGGGCGAGAGGATCACGTCGAACCGGCCGAAGACGGCGCCGAGATCCCGCCCCGTCAGGTGCAGGCGCTGGATCGCCTCGTAGTGGGCGACCGCACTCGTCCCCCGCGCCCGCTCCACCAGCGCGCGGGTCACCGGCTCCAGCTCGTCCGGCCCGGGCTCGCGACCGATCGCGGCCGTGCGGGCCGCGACCTGCGCCGCCGCCGCCGTGCCGACGACCAGCCAGAAGTCGGCCGCGTGCCGGTCGAGGTCGAAGGGCATCGCCCAGGGCTCGACCGCGTGGCCCAGCCCCTCCAGCAGCCGGCCGGCCGCCTCGACCGCGGCCACGACCTGCCCGTCGACCCGCCCGCCGCCCGGCGCCGCGGTCACCATCGCCACGCGAAGCGGCCCGGGATCGGCCCGCCGAACCTCCGCGAGATAGGCCCGGGCGGGGGGCGGGGCGGCATAGGGATCGCCCGGCGACGGGCCGTGGGTGGCGTCCAGCAGCGCCGCCGAATCGCGCACCGTCCGGGTCAGCGCGTGGGTGCACACGAGGCCGCTCCAGCTCTCCCCCGCCAGCGGGCCGGCGGGCGTGCGGCCGCGCGTGGGCTTCAGCCCGTAGACCCCGCAGTGCGCGGCCGGCAGGCGGATCGACCCGCCCCCGTCGCCCCCCTGGGCCATCGGCACGTAGCCCGCCGCCACCGCCGCGGCGGCCCCGCCGGACGAGCCGCCGGCCTGCCGGTCGAGGTTCCACGGGTTGCGGGTGGGGCGGCCGAAGGCCGGCTCGGTCGCCGGGCAGAGGCCGAGTTCTGGGGAATTGGTACGCCCGAGGATCACGAGCCCCGCCGCCCGGTGCCGCTCGACGATCGTACCGGTGGCCTTGGCGACGTTGCCGTCGAAGAAGCGCGAATTGCTGGTGATCGGCCGGCCCGCGTCGCCGGGCCCGACCTCCTTCAAAAGGAACGGCACGCCGCGGAAGGGGCCGTCGGGCAGACCGTCGTCGATCGCGGCGAAGGCGGCGTCGGGATCGGTGCGCACGACGGCGCCGATCCGCCCGTCGTCGCGCGCGATCCGGCCGAGCGCCGCCTCCGCCAGCTCCCGCGGGGTCACGGCACCCCGGCGGACGAGGTCGGCGAGCGCGAGGCCGTCGGCGGCCTCCCATTCGGCGTCGGTCAGCGACATGGGCGGCCTCCGGGGTCAGGCGGGGCGGGCGGGAAGGACGGGGCCCGGGGGCGGGGCGGTGCGCGCGGCGTTCATGACCTGCGCGATCGTCGCGTAGTAGCCGACGGTCGCGATCAGGTCGATCAGCCCCGCCTCCCCGAACCGGGCGACCGCGGCGGCCCAGGCGGCGTCGGACAGGCGCCCGTCGTCCCACAGGGGGCGCACGGTGTCGAACACCAGCGCCTCGTCGTCGGTCATGGCGGCCGGCCGGCGGTCGTCGGCCAGGTCGTCGATCACCGACGGATCGATGCCGGCGGCTGCTGCCAGCGGCGCGTGGATCGCCCATTCGACCGGCTGGTCGTGGCGCCGCGCCACCATCAGGATCGCGAACTCCGTCAGCCGGTGGCCGATGGCGGAGCGGTAGCGGCAGTATTCGCCCACCATCTGCAGGCGCAGCATCAGTTCGGGCGAACGCAGCAGCGGCACGAAGGGGCCGAACACGGCGTTGCCCCGCACCGCCCGGAACCGCCCGCACGCCGCCGCCTGCTCGGGCGTCAGCGCCTCCGGCGGGATGGGCGGAAGCCGGTCCGACGCGCTCACGACGCCGCCTTGGCCGTGTGGAAGACGTAGTACTTGCGCACCGGCACCGGGTTCTCCCAGACGCCCTTGAAGCCGGCGGGGATCAGGAAGGCGTCGCCCGCCCGGTGGGTGGTCGCGTTTCCGTCGGCGTCGGTCAGCGTCACCTCCCCCTCCAGCAGCACGCAGAACTCGTCGGACGTGTAGGCGATCTCGACCCGCTTGGGCTCGGACGCCCAGACGCCGGCCTTGAGCGCGCCGGACGGGTCCTTGTAGAGGCCCGTGGCGCCGGAGAGGCCGTTCAGCGTGACGGGGGTGGCGGGGTCGAAGGGGATGGCGCGGACGGTGGTCATGGCGGGCCTCAGGGAACGGTGTCGAAGGCGTGGGCGAGGGCGGAGAACAGGGTGCGGATCTCGTCCTCGGCGATGATCAGCGGCGGGGACAGCACGATCATGTCGCCGCTCGCGCGGACGAGCACGCCGGCCTCCAGGCAGGCGGCCGCCACGTCCGCCCCGCGCGCGCCGGCCGCGGCCCCCGGGCGGGGTGCCATGTCGATCGCGCACAGGAGGCCGATGGTCCGCACGTCGGTCACGTTGCGGGCGCCGTCCAGCGCGTGGGCCGCCGCGTCCCACAGGGGCCAGAGCGCGCCCGCCCGCGCGAACAGGCCCTCGGACCGATAGACCGCCAGCGTCGCGAGGCCGGCCGCGCAGGCGAGCGGGTGGGCGGAATAGGTGTAGCCGTGGTTGAACTCGATGCCCTCCGCGCTCTTCGACATGAAGACGTCGAAGACCCGGGCGTGGGCCAGAACGGCGCCCATGGGGACCGCCCCGTTGGTGATGCCCTTGGCCAGCGTCATCAGGTCGGGCGTCACGTCCGCCCATTGCGCCGCGAAGGGCGTGCCCATCCGGCCGAACCCGGTGATCACCTCGTCGAAGACCAGGAGGATGCCGTGCCGGTCGCAGATCTCGCGGATGCGCTTCAGATAGCCCTGCGGCGGGGGATAGACGCCGCCCGAGCCCGTCACCGGCTCGATCACCACGGCGGCGACCGTCGCCGGGTCGTGGACGGTCAAGAGGAACTCCAGCGCGTCCGCCATCTCCGCCCCCTCGGCCGGGCAGCCGTGGGGGAAGCGCATGCGGGCGGGGTCGTAGGGGAGCGGCAGGTGCGCCGTCTCGGGCAGCAGCGGGCCGAAGTCGCGCCGGTGCCGGCCGATGCCGCTGACCGACAGCCCGCCGAAGCCCATGCCGTGATAGCCCTTGGCCCGGCCGATCAGCTTTGTCCGCGAGCCCTGGCCGATCAGGCGCTGGTAGGCGCGCGCCATCTTGATCGCGGTGTCGACCGCCTCCGAGCCCGAGTTGGTGAAGAACGCGTGGTCGAGCCCGTCCGGCGCCAGCGCGGTCAGCGCCTGCGTGAAGTCGTAGGCCCCCCGGTGCGACATGCGGAAGGAGGAGACGAAGTCGAGCTTGCCGGCGGCCTTGCGGATCGCCTCGACGATGGTCGGGCGGGCGTGGCCGGCGTTCACGCACCACAGGCCCGCCATCGCGTCCAGCACGCGGCGCCCATCGGCGAGCGTGTAGTGCATGCCGTCGGCCGCCTCGATCAGCAGCGGCGCCTCGCGGAACTGGCGGACCGACGTGAACGGCAGCCAGAAGGCGTCGCCGACGTCGTTTGCGGGAACCATGCGGTCGTCGGGCATCGCGCGTCTCCGGACGTTCAGGCGCCGTCGTCAGGCACTTTGGGGGGCGGCGAAGCGGTCCTGCAGGCGCAGCCACAGGCTGCCCGCTGCCGCATAGACCGTCTTCATCGCGTGGAAGGGGATGGTGCGCATCGGCTCCTCGGGCGGGAGCGCCAGGTCGGTCGCCGGCGTGCCGGTCACGAGGTCGGCCAGGACGGGGCCCAGCGCCGTGCACCAGGCGACACCCTTGCCGTTGCAGCCGTAGCTGGCCCACACGCCCGGCGCCAGCGCGAACAGGCGCGGCAGCCGGTCGAGCGTCACCGCCACCTGCCCGCCCCACCCGTGGTCGAACGGCGCCTCGGCCAGCGCGGGGAAGAGGCGGCCCAGCATGCGGCGCTGGAGGTCGAAGTCCGCGACCGAGCGGGGGGCGCGCAACAGCCCCTTGCCGCCCACGATCACCCGGCCGGCGGTGTCGCGCCGGAAATAGCGGAGCACCCGGCGGGTGTCGGAGACGACCCCGCCCCCGGGCAGGATGCCGTGGGCCTCGGCCGTGCCGGGGCCGGTCGACGCCTGATGGCTCCAGACGGGGAGGATGGTGCGGGCGAGGCCCGGCCAGAGCCGGCCGGTCAGCGCGTTGGTCGCGATCAGCACGCGGCGCGCGGTCACCCGGCCCCGCGGCGTCTCGACCCGCCAGCCGGCGCCGTCGCCCAGGATGCGCGTCGCCGGGCTGTCGCCGTGGACGGCCGCCCCCGCGCCGATCGCCGCCGCCGCGAGACCGCGGACGTAGGCGAGCGGCTGCACGCTGCCCCCGCCCCGGTGGATCCAGCCACCGACATAGCCCTCCGCCCCGGTCAGCGCCCGTGTCTCCTCGCGGTCGAGAAGTGCCACGGGCGCCTCCACCGCTTCCCACGACCGCACGCGCCGCCGCGCCTCGGCAAGCGCCGCGTCGCCCTCCGCCCCCTGGATCCAGCCGCCGCGCGTCGCCTCGCAGGCGATCACGTGCCGGTCCACCCGGTCCCAGACCGCGTCGGCGGCGCCGACGCCCAACAGGTAGAGGCGCCGGCCGACCGTCTCGCCATAGGCCGCGACGAGGTCGGCCGGGTGGTGGCGAAGGCCGGCGATCACCTGCCCGCCGCTGAGGCCGGACGCGCCGGACCCCGGCTGTCCCGCCTCCAGCACCGCGACGGACACGCCGCGCCGGGCGAGGTCCAGCGCCGTCGACAGGCCGGTGTAGCCGGCGCCGACCACGACGACCTCCGCCTCCCGCGGCCCGACGAGCGGGGGACAGGCGGGGCCGGGCGGGGCAGTCGCGGCCCACAGCGACCGGTCCCGGGCGGGGGCGGATCGCGGGGACGGGGCGGCGGTCATCGACGGGCGTTTCCGATCCGGGGGGAGGGCCGTCCGATCTTTGCTTTACATCGGACGAAAATCAATCCTCGCTCTCGACACGGCGGAGATCGCGCGCCCGGGTCAGGTGCCGGCGCATGAGGGCCGCCGCCACGTCCCGGTCGTCCGCCTCCAGCCGGTCGAGAATCTCCAGATGCTCGCGGCAGGAGACGGCGACCCGCTCGGTGCCATAGCCCCAGCGGTAGTTGCTGAGACGGCGGAGCTGGTTCTGCCGGCGCACGGCGGCGAGCAGGAACCGGTTGCCCGAACAGGCGGCCAGCCCCTCGTGGAAGGCGGCGTTCATCTCGAAGAAGCGGACCGCCGACGCGGCGTCCCAGGGCTCCGCCAGCACGGCGCCGTGGCGGGCGCGCATGTCGGCGGCGAACGCGGGATCGAGGCGGAAGCCCGGCTCGGCGAGGACGGCCGGCTCCACCACGAGGCGGAAGCGGTAGCTCTCCTCCCGCACCGCGTCGTCGAGCACCGAGGGCACGAACAGCCAGCCGTAGCCGGGCTTTCGCACCACCATGTCGAGGTCGGCGAGGCGCGCCAGCATCCGCTGCACCTCCGCCCGGCCCAGCGCGTAGCGGCGCATCAGCTCGGCTTCCGAGATCGCGTCGGGCAGGGCGCCCGTCTCGCGGTCGCGGGCGACCCGCACCATCGTCGCCTCCACCGGGTCGCCGTCGGCCTGCGGGTCGGCCGGTGCGGGCGGCGGGACAAGCAGCGCCACGCCCCGGTGCGGCCGGCGCGCCACGATCCCCTGCTCGGCCAGCCGGTCGAGGGCCGCGCGCACCGGCGTGCGGGAGACGCGCAGCCGGTCCGCCAGAACGCTCTCGCTCAGGTGGGTGCCGGGGGCGATCCCCTCCTCGTGCAGAAGCCTGAGGATCCCGTCCGCGATCTCCTGCTGGAGGCGGGTCGGCGCAGCCGCTGATTGGGATCTTGATTGTTTCATCATTCCACGAAATACAATACCGGTGACAGGTCCGCCACCCTCCGTGCCCGGAGCCGAACCCACGATGCCAGAACCTTGCCCGCTGGTGGAGATCTCCGGCCCGCCCCGCGTCCGCGGACGCCAGCATGGAGAGCAGGCGGCCGTCCGCATCCGCCGCGGCGTGGACCAGTACATCGAGCAGCTGGCGAAGGATGCGCTGTCGGGCGACGCGCTGGTCGAGGTGGTGCACCGCTTCCTGCCGACGATCGCGGCGTTCGACGCGGATTACGTCGAGGAGATGCGCGGCATCGCCGAGGGGGCCGGGTGTCCGTTCGAGGACGTGGTGCTGCTGAACGCGCGCACGGAGATCCTGAAGCTCGCCAGGCGCCGTGCGGCCGGCGACCGGGAGCCGGAGCCCGACGGCTGCACGGGCGTGGTCGTCCTTCCGACCGCCACGGCCGACGGGCGGCTGATCCATGCCCAGAACTGGGACTGGCGGGTGGAGTGCGCCGAGACGGCCGTGGTGCTGCGCATCCGCCGCGACGACGGGCCGGACATCCTCACCTTCACCGAGGCCGGCGGCCTCGCCCGGTCGGGCTTCAACGCGGCCGGCATCGCCATCACCGCGAACTATCTGGAGAGCGACCGCGACTATTCGCAGGCCGGCGTTCCCCTCGCCCTCATCCGGCGCAAGGTGCTGGAGACGCCGCACTTCGCGCTGGCGCTGCGGGCGGCCTACGTCACGGCCAAGTCCGCCTCGAACAACCTCATGCTGAGCCAGACCGAGGGGATCGCCATCGACCTCGAGTGCGCGCCGGACGAGACGTTCCAGGTGCTGCCGGAGGCGGGCCTCCTCGTCCACGCCAACCATTGGCGCAGCCCCGTGGCGCTGGCGAAGCTGCGCGACACCGGTATCGCCAACACGCCCGACAGCCTCTATCGCGACATCCGGGTCGACGCCCTCCTGCGCCCGCGGCTCGGCCGGATCGACCGGGACGCGGTCAAGGCGGCGCTGTTCGACGACTGGCAGACGCCCTGGTCGGTCTGCCGCCCGCCGCGGCCCAGCCTTGCCAACAACATGAGCGCCACGGTCGCGATGATCGTGATGGAGCCGGCCCTGGGGGAGATGGAGGTGGCGATGCTGCCCGCCCTCGACCGCCGCTTCGCGCGCTTCACCCTTCCCATGGACGAACCCAAGAGGGGCGGCCCAGCCCCCGCCTGACCCACGGACGACGAACGGGAGAGCCGACGATGACATTCCTCAGGACCGCCCTCGGGGCGGCGCTTCTCGCCAGCACGGTCGGCATCGGCGCCGCCGGCGCGCAGCCCGCGGCCGACACGCTCCGCGTGCGCCTCAACGCCGACATCCGCTCGACCGACCCGGGCGTGAACCGCGACGCGAACAGCGACGCGGTGGTGATGCACATGGTCGAGGGGCTCGTCGCCTTCCGCGAGGACACGTCCGTCGGCCCCATGCTGGCCGAGAGCGTGACGGTGGCGCCGGACGGCCTCGCCTACACCTTCCGCCTGCGCGACGGCGTGCGCTTCCACAACGGCGTGCCGCTGACGGCCGAGGACGTGGCCTTCGCCTGGAAGCGCTACATGGACCCCGCCACCCAGTGGCGCTGCCTGCCGGAGTTCGACGGGCGCGGCGCCTCCAAGGTGACGGCGATCGAGACGCCGGACGCGCGCACCGTCGTCTTCCGGCTGGAGCGGCCGGCGGCCCTCTTCCTCACCTCCATGGCGCGGGTCGACTGCGGCGGGTCGGGCATCTGGCACCGCGCCTCGCTGAACGCCGACGGCACCTGGAAGGAGCCGGTGGGCACCGGTCCGTTCAGGCTGGGCGAATGGCGCCGCGGGCAGTTCGTGGAGCTGGCGAAGAACGAGACCTACGCCGCCCGGTCGGAGGCGCGCACCGGCCACACCGGCAACAAGACGCCCCAGGTCGGCAAGGTCCGGTTCGTGATCGTGCCCGACGCGGCGGCGGCCAAGGCGGCGCTGCTGGCCGGCAACCTCGACGTCGTCACCGACGTCTCGGCCAACGACGTGAAGGAGCTGTCGGCCCGCAACGACGTCGCGATCGAGAGCGCGTCGACGATGGACCTGCAGGCCATCCTGTTCCAGACGAACGACCCGCTGCTGAAGGACGTGCGCATCCGCCGCGCGATCGCGCTCACGCTCGACGTGGCGGAGATCGTGGGCACGGTCAGCGAGGGTCGCTCGAAGCCCAACCGCTCGCCCATCCCGCCGCCGTCCTCCTTCCACACCGCCGCGCACCAGACGGTGCCGCCGGCGAACGTGGAGCAGGCGCGCCGCCTTCTGGCCGAGGCCGGCTATCGGGGCGAGGCGATCAGGCTCGTGACGACCCAGCGTTATCCGGCGTTGTTCGACATCGCGGTGATGGCGCAGGCGATGGCCCAGCGCGCGGGCATCAAGATCGACCTGGAGGTGATCGACTGGGCGGCCCAGCTCGACCGCTACACCAAGGGCGACTACCAGTCCATGGTGTTCACCTATTCCGCCCGCCTCGATCCGTCCCTGTCGTTCGACATGTTCACCGGCCCGAAGGCGACCGAGCCGCGCAAGGCGTGGGACAACCCGGAGGTCCAGACGCTGCTGCGCGAGAGCTTCCAGACCGTCGACCGCGCCCGCCGGCAGGCGATCTACGACGATCTGGTGAAGCGGCTGATGGACGAGGTGCCGATGGTGGCGCTCTATTCCAGCGTCGACACCAGTGCCGTGCGCCGCAACGTGGCGGGCTATGCCGGCTGGGCGCTCGGCCAGCCGCGCCTGTGGGGCGTGTCGTTCCGCAATTGAGGGCCTGACCGGGAGCGCCCGACGTGATCGGCTACGTCCTGCGCCGGCTCCTCTGGGCGCTCCCGACCCTCGTTCTGGTGGGCGTGGCGGTGTTCGTCCTCGTCCGCCTGATCCCCGGCGACCCGGTGCAGGTGATGCTGGGCGACGCCGCCAGCCCCGAACAGGTGGCCGACATGCGGGCCGCCTACGGCCTCGACCGGCCGATCGCGGTGCAGTTCTGGCTGTGGGCGGAGCGGATCGTCGAGGGCGACCTCGGCCGCGCGCTCACCAACGGCCAGCCGGTCGCGGCCCTGGTATGGGAACGGTTCCTGACCAGTGCGGGCATCGTGCTGTCGGCCGTGGCGCTGGCGGTCGCCATCGCCGTGCCCGCCGGCACCTTCGCCGCGTGGCGGCAGGGGAGCGTCGCCGACCTCGCCGTGGTGGCGGGGGCGACGCTGTTGCTCTCCATCCCCAGCTTCTGGCTGGGGCTCATGCTCCTCCTCGTCTTCGGGCTCCAGCTCGCGTGGCTGCCGGTGGTCGGCTACGTCACCCTGTCCGAGGACGTCTGGGCGGGGCTCTCCTTCCTCGTCCTGCCGGTCGTCACGCTGACGCTGATCGAGGCGGGCGTCCTGACCCGCATGGCGCGGTCGAGTGCCATCGAGGTCATGCGCCTCGACTACGTCACCCACGCCCGGGCCAAGGGCCTGCCCGAGGGGCGGGTGCTGGCGCGCCACGTGCTGCCCAACGCCTTCGGCCCGACGTGGACGCTGGTCGGCCTCGTGCTCGGCAACCTGCTCGGCGGCATCGCGGTGCTGGAGACGGTCTTCACCATCCCCGGCCTCGGCCGGCTCTTGGTGGACGCGATCTTCAACCGCGACTATCCGGTGATCCAGGGCTGCCTTCTCCTCACCGCCGGGGTCTACGTGGTCGTCAACCTCGTCGTCGACCTCTGCTATCCGCTGTTCGACCCGCGGGTGACCGCGCAATGAGGCGCGTGGGGCTGAACGGCTGGATCGGGCTGGCGCTGGTCGGCGCCTTCGTGGCGATGGCGCTCGCCGCGCTCGCCTGGACGCCGGCCGACCCGCTGGCGCTGAACCTGCGCGCCCGGTTCCGCCCGCCGGGCGGGGCCTTCCCGCTGGGCACCGACGAGTTCGGGCGCGACGTCCTTTCCCGTGTCATGGCGGGTGCCGCCACCAGCCTGTGGATCGCCGCGGCGTCGGTCGCGCTGGCGCTGGTGCTGGGCGTCGCGGTCGGCCTCGTCGCGGGCTTCGCGCGTGGCCTCGTCGACCGGCTGCTGATGGTGGCGAACGACGCGCTGCTGGCCTTTCCGGGCATCCTGCTGGCACTGGCGGTGATGGTCGTGGTCGGCGCCTCGCCCGGAAGCCTGATCCTGGCGCTCGGCCTCGCCTACGCGCCCTCGGTGGTGCGGGTGGTGCGGGGTGTGGTGCTGTCGCTCCGGGAGCGGGAGTTCGTGGAGGCGTCGTTCGTCGTCGGCAACGGGCCGGTCTACACCGTCCTGCGCCATTTGCTGCCGAACTGCGTCGCCCCCATCGCGGTGCTGGCGACCAGCATGCTGGGCTTCGTGGTGCTGTCGGAGAGTGCGCTGTCGTTCCTCGGCCTCGGCGTGCCGCCGCCGGCCCCCACCTGGGGCAACATGCTGTCGGCCGCCCGGCCGCACCTGCTCGGCGCGCCCTGGCTCGGCCTCGTGCCCGGCACCTGCATCGCGCTCACCCTCCTTGGCTTCAACCTGCTGGGCGATGCGCTGCGCGACTGGCTCGACCCGCGGATGGGGCGATGAGGGGCGACGGACCCGTCCCGGCGCTCGCGGTGGACGGCCTCGTGGTCGAGGCGCCGGGCGTCTCGCGCGTGCTCGACGCGGTGTCGTTCACGGTCGATCCCGGCGAGATCGTGGCGCTGGTTGGCGAGAGCGGCAGCGGCAAGACCATGGCCGCGCGCACGGCGCTGCGCCTCCTGCCGCCCGGGTTGCGCTGGACCAGCGGGCGGATCGCGCTGGCCGGCGTCGACATCGCGCCCCTGCCCGAGGACGAGATGCGCCGCCTTCGCGGCCGGCGGGTGGGCATGGTGTTCCAGGAGCCGATGGCCTCGCTCAACCCTTCCATGCGGATCGGGGAGCAGCTGACCGAGGCGCTGGTCCTGCACGAGCGACTTTCCCGCGCCGACGCACGCGCCAGGGCGCGGGAGATGCTGGCCCGGGTGCGCATCGCCGATCCCGACCGCGCACTCGACGCCCACCCCCACGCCTTTTCCGGCGGGATGCGCCAGCGGAT
>JBIJED010000441.1:0-3527 GCA_044343785.1 Azospirillales bacterium
GGAGGGCGGCGGCCGCGGGCCCGTCCATCGGGGTCTTCCGCGACCGCCGCCCGCCACTGGGGGGCGTTTCCGGCCGGTCTTGGCGCCGGCTCTCTCCCTCAGTGGAACTCGTCTCAGTGGAACTGGCCGAGCCTCCGGCTCAATGGAACTGGCCGAGCCTCCGGCTCAGTGGAACTGGTCGAGCCTCCGGCTCAGTGGAACTGGCCGAGCCTCCGGCTCAGTGGAACTGGCCGAGCCTCCGGCTCAGTGGAACTGGTCGTGTTCGGTCGAGCCCTTCATGGCCGTCGTCGACGACTGCCCGCCCGAGATCGCGAGGCTGACGGCGTCGAAGTAGCCGGTGCCGACCTCGCGCTGGTGCTTGACCGCGGTGAAGCCGTCCTTCTCGGCCGCGAACTCGCGCTCCTGCATCTCGGAATAGGCGGCCATGCCGCGGGCCTTGTAGCCCTTGGCCAGCTCGAACGAGGCGAGGTTGGTCGAGTGGAAGCTGGCCAGCGTCACGAACTGGAACTTGTAGCCCATGGCGCCGAGTTCCTGCTGGAAGCGGGCGATCGTGTCGGCGTCCAGGTTGGCGCGCCAGTTGAACGACGGGGAGCAGTTGTAGGCCAGCATCTTGCCGGGGAACTGCCGGTGGATGGCCTCGGCGAAGCGGCGCGCCTCGTCCAGGTTCGGCTTCGACGTCTCCCACCACAGGAGGTCGGCGTAGGGCGCGTAGGCGAGGCCGCGGGCGATGCAGTGCTCGACGCCCACCCCGGTCTTGAGGTGGTGGAAGCCCTCCGGCGTGCGGCCGCGGTCGAAGTCGATGAAGGGGTGGTCGCGCTCGTCGATGTCCGACGTGATGAGCTGCGCGCTCTCGGCGTCCGTGCGGGCCAGCACCAGGGTGGAGGTGCCGCAGACGTCGGCGCCCAGGCGGGCGGCGTTCAGGATGCGCACGAACTGCTGGGTCGGGATCAGCACCTTGCCGCCCAGATGACCGCACTTCTTCTCCGACGCCAGCTGGTCCTCGAAGTGGACGCCGGACGCGCCCGCCTCGATCATCGACTTCATCAGCTCGAAAGCGTTGAGCGGGCCGCCGAAGCCGGCCTCCGCGTCCGCCACGATCGGGGCGAACCAGTGCGGGCCGTCCTTGCCCTCCATCGTGTGGATCTGGTCGGCGCGGCGCAGCGCGTTGTTGATGCGCTTGACCACCGACGGGACCGAGTTCGCCGGATAGAGGCTCTGGTCGGGGTACATCTCGCCCGCGAGGTTGGCGTCCGCCGCCACCTGCCAGCCGGAGAGATAGATCGCCTCCAGCCCGGCCTTCACCTGCTGGACCGCCTGGTTGCCGGTGAAGGCGCCCAGCGAGTTCACGTAAGGGCGGGTGTGCAGCAGATCCCACAGGCGGCGCGCACCCATCTCGGCCAGCGTGTACTCGATCCGGACCGAGCCCGAGAGCCTGCGGACGTCCTCGGCCGTGTAGTCGCGCCGGATGCCGGCGAAGCGGCGGGCGTGGACGTCGGCGGTGTCGGTGCGGCGTTCGTCGAGCGGTGCCATGGATCTCTCCCCAGTTCGTCGCTGACGTCACCGTCTGTCACGATGCAACGCAGCACGAGTTCACTTACACTCCCATGAACGCCTCGGTGCAACAGGGTGCGAGGCGGAAAGAGGTGGGGCTGTCACCGACTGTAAAGTTACAGGTGTGAAGTTGTAAATCTTGTGAACGGAGGGCGAGCTTGGACCGCAAGGCGATGATGGGACCGAAGGTGCGGCGGCTGCGCCGCGAGCTTCGCCTGACCCAGGCGCAGATGGCCGAGCAGCTGGGGATCAGTCCCAGCTATCTGAACCTCGTCGAGAACAACCAGCGCCCGGTGACCGTCCAGCTGCTGCTGAAGCTCGGGCGGGCCTTCGACGTCGACCTCGCCGCCTTCGCCGAGGACGACGAGGGGCGCGTGGTGGCCGGGTTGCGGGAGGTGCTGGCCGACCGGCTGTTCGAGGGCGCCGACGTCAAGGGCCAGGACCTGAAGGACGTGGCCGCCTCCTCGCCGGCGCTCGCCCAGGCCTTCGTCACGCTCTACCGCGCCTATCGCGAGGCCCGCGAGGATCTCCAGGGCCTCGCCGAGACGGTGGCCGCCGGCGACGGCACGGTGCCCGCCACGGCGGCCATCCAGCCGGGCGCCTTCCCGCAGGAGGAGGTGGAGGCCTTCATCCAGGACCGCGGCAACCACTTCCCCGAACTCGAACTCGCCGCCGAGGAACTCTGGATCGACGGGGACCTCGCGACGGCGGACCTCGGGTCGAGCCTCGCCCGGCATCTGGAGACGGCGCACGGGGTCCGCACGCGCGTCCTGCCGGTCGACGTGATGGGCCAGACCATCCGCCGCTTCGACCGGCACGCCCGCCGCCTGCTGCTGTCCGAGGCGATGGCGCCCTCGGGGCGGGCCTTCCACACCGCGGCGCAGATCGGCCTCCTGCGCGCCCGCCCGGCGATCGAGGGGCTGGTCGCCCAGGCCGCCCTGCCGGGAGAGACCGCGCGCGGTCTCCTGACCCTCAGCCTCGCGAACTACTTCGCGGCCGCCGTGATGATGCCCTATGGCCGGTTCGTCGAGGCGGCGCGGACCCTGCGCTACGATTTCGAGGTGCTCCAGGCCCGTTTCGGCGCGAGCTTCGAGCAGGTTTGCCACCGTGTCACCACGCTCCAGCGGCCGGGGGCGAAGGGGGTGCCCTTCTTCCTCATCCGCGTCGACGTGGCGGGCAACGTCTCCAAGCGCTTCAGCGCCGATCCCGGCTTCCACTTCGCCCGTTTCGGCGGGGCGTGCCCGCGCTGGAACGTGCACGACGCCTTCCGTGCCCCCGGCATGATCCAGACCCAGCTGGCCAAGATGCCCGACGGCACCTGCTATCTGTCCGTCGCGCGCACGGTGACCTACCGCACCGGCGGCTGGGCCAGCAGTCAGCGGCAACTGGCGGTCGCCGTGGGGTGCGACGTCCAGCACGCGGCCCAGGTCGTCTACGCCGACGGCCTCGACGTGGCGACCCAGGCGACCGCGACGCCGATCGGCATGAACTGCCGCCTCTGCCCGCGGCTCGACTGCGCCCAGCGGGCCTATCCGCCGCTCAACCACCGCCTCGTCGTGGACGAGAACGCCCGCGGGCTGTCCACCTACGCGCAGGCCGGCGCCGGATGAGGGCGATCAACCGGGGGTGGTGCGACCGTTGACGCCGCACCGCCCGAGGGGCATCATCGGCCGATGAACGCCATTCCGTTCGACACGCTGAAGCTGGCGCAGGACCTCCGCGACAACGCGGGGATGAGCCAGGCGCACGCCGAAGGGATGGTGAAGGCGTTCGCCGCCGCCTTCGACGGCGAGGTGGCCACGCGGGCGGACATCGCCGACGTCCACGCCGCGATCCGGGCGCTCGACGCCAAGATGGACAAGCGCTTCGCGGAGATGGACGCGTCCATCGACCGCCGGTTCGCGGAGATGGAGGCGTCGGTCGACGCCCGCTTCGTCGAGGTCCGGGCCGAGATCAAGGCGCTCGAGGCGAAGATG
>JBIJED010000442.1:0-3525 GCA_044343785.1 Azospirillales bacterium
GCCGCGTCCCGGGCGAGCGATCCCTCGCGGTCGAGGTCGCGCCGTCCGTCGGACCGCCGGCGCTCGGCCTCCGCCCGCGCGGCGGCGACCCGGCGCTCCTCGGCGTCCAGCTGCTCGCCCGCGACCTTGAGGCGGGCCAGCGCCGCCGCGGCCTCGGCCTCCGCCCTGCGCAGGTCGGGCAGGCGTGCCGCCGCCCCGGTCGCGGCCGTGGTGGCGGCCGCCACCTCCAGCATCGCGGTGCCGACGACGGCCTCGGCGGCCGCATGGGCCTTGCGCGCCCCGGCCTCCTCCGCCAGCGCCGCGTCCCAGCGCAGCAGCAGGACCATCGCCTCGAACCGGCGGATCTGCCCGGACAGCGTGCGGTAGCGGACGGCCTGCCGGGCCTGCGACCGGAGGCCGCGCAGCTGGCCCTCCATCGTCCGCAGGATGTCGTCGAGGCGGACGAGGTTCTGTTCGGCCGCGCGAAGCTTCAGTTCCGCCTCGTGCCGGCGGGTGTGGAGGCCGGAGACGCCGGCCGCCTCCTCCAGCAGCTGGCGCCGCTCGGCCGGCCGGGCGTTGATGATGGTGCCGACGCGCCCCTGGCTGACCAGCGCCGCCGATCCGGCCCCGCTGGCCGCGTCGGCGAACAGGATCTGGACGTCCCGCGCCCGGACCGAGCGGCCGTTCACCCGGTAGTCCGAGCCAGCACCACGCTCGATCCGGCGGGAGACCTCGATCTCGTCGGTGTCGTTGAACAGCGCCGGCGCCCTGCGGTCGCGGTTGTCGAGGACGAGGGCGACCTCGGCGACGTTGCGCGCCGGGCGCTGCGCGGTGCCGCCGAAGATCACGTCGTCCATGTCCTCGCCGCGCATGCGCCGCGCCGAGGTTTCCCCCATGACCCAGCGCAGCGCCTCGACGAGGTTCGACTTGCCGCAGCCGTTGGGGCCGACGATGCCGGTCGTCCCCGGCTCGACCGTCAGCTCCGTCCCGTCGACGAAGCTCTTGAACCCGGCGATCCGCAGGCGGACGAACTGCACGCCGGTCCCGGCCTCAGCCCGGCGGCAGCAGGCGGTCGATCACCTTCTTGAAGTCCTCGAACGGCATGGCGCCGACGATGCGCTCCTTGCCGTCGTCGAACACGAAGGTGGGCGTCGACTCGACCCGGAACTGGTTGGTGGCGTCCAGCCGCCGCTGGAGGATCCAGTCGGCCAGCTGTCCGTTCGCCACGCAGGCCTGGAAATCGGCTTCGGACATGCCGGCGAGGCGCGCGTTCTGCTGCAGCGGCCGGGTCCTGCGCCGTCGCCCACTGGCGCTGCGTCTTGAACAGCACGTCGAGGAACGGATAGTAGCGCTCCGCCGGAAGGCATCGCGCCACCATCGCGCCGGCCAGCGCCGCGCGGTCGAGCGGGAACTCCCGCATCACCAGCTTCACCTTGCCGGTGTCGATGTAGGCGGCCTTGATCTGCGGCAGGATGTCGGTGTGGAACGTCGCGCAGTGCGGGCACGTCATCGAGGCGAACTCGTAGATCGTGACCGGCGCGTCCGGCCGGCCGAGGATCCGCTCCTCGAACAGCGCGCCCTGCGCGGCCGGCGCCTGCGCCACGACCGTCCGGTCCCGGGCGAGGGCCGGACCGGTGGCGGCGATGCCGAAGGCCATCGCGAGGACCGGCACCACGGCCCACATCTTGATGCTGCTCATCACCAAGCTCCCAGATCTGGTGTCAGGATAGGGACCCGCCGGCACCACGGCAAGCCCGTCAGGACGGTGACCGTGCGGACATCGCCCGCGCGAGGCTCTCCAGCCGTTCCTTCAACGCGGGATCCGTGACCGAATTGAGGCCGCCCGTGAGCGTCGCGAGCCGGGCGGCGTCGGGCACCAGCAGCGGCTTCGACCGCCGGGGGATCGACGGGGGCGCGTGCAGCAGCTTCAGCCGGGCGACCGCACCGTAGCCGAAGAAGGCGTTGATCCGCTCCAGCACCTGCTGTTCGGAGTGCTGCAGCTCCAGCGCGGCGCTGCTCTCGATCTTCAGATGCAGGACGGCGTCCGAGCGCTTGCCCGGCGGGAACGTCAGCTTGAACGGGACGCAGCGGTCCGCGAGCCAGGGCCCGACGATCGACGCCCAGTCGGCCAGCAGCGGGCCGAAGGCGAGCCCGCGCTTCTGCATCGCCTTGGCGGCGATGGCCGGGACGACGCCGGCGAGGGTACGGGGTGCGGCCATCGACGCGTCCCAGTTCCGGGCGGGGCTGGCGCCGCGCGCGCGGCCCCTCACATCATGCACCACTGAAACCCGATCCCGGCCCCCGCCGCAATGCCCGACGCGTCCCCGTCCGCCCGCCTCCTCGACTGGTACGACCGGCACCGGCGCGTCCTGCCCTGGCGCGCGCCGCCCGGCGTGCGCCAGAACCCCTACAGGGTCTGGCTGTCGGAGGTGATGCTGCAGCAGACGACGGTCGTCGCGGTCGCCGGCTACTTTCCGGCGTTCACGGAGCGCTGGCCCACCGTCCACGACCTCGCCGCCGCCGACCTCGACGCGGTGCTGACGGCGTGGGCGGGCCTCGGCTACTACGCCCGCGCCCGCAACCTGCACCGTTGCGCGCAGGTGGTGAGCCGGGACCTCGACGGCCGGTTCCCGGAGGAGGAGGCGGCGCTGCTGGCGCTCCCCGGCGTCGGCGCCTACACGGCCGCCGCGATCGCCGCCATCGCCTTCGACCGGCGGGCGACGGCGGTGGACGGGAACATCGAGCGCGTCGTCTCGCGCCTCTTCGCGCTGGCCGACCCGCTGCCCGGCGCCAAGGCGAAGCTGAAGGCGCTGGCGGCGACGCTGGTCCCGGACGACCGCCCGGGCGACCATACCCAGGCGATGATGGACCTCGGCGCCACCGTCTGCACGCCGCGCCGGCCGCGCTGCGTCCTCTGCCCGCTCGTCGCCGACTGCCGGGCGCGGGTGGCGGGGATCGCCGAGGACCTGCCGGCCAAGGCGGCGAAGCCCGTCCGCCCGCTGCGCCGCGGGACCGCCTTCTGGACCCTCAACCCCGCGGGCGACGTGCTGCTGCGCCGCCGGCCGGAGACCGGGCTGCTGGGCGGGATGATGGAGGTGCCGTCGTCGGACTGGCGGGCCGAGGCGCCCGCCGACGCGCTGGCCGCGGCTCCGGTCCGGACGGACTGGCGCGCGCTGCCCGGCCTCGTGCGGCACGGGTTCACCCATTTCGAACTGGCGCTGACCGTCGTCGCCGGCCGTGCGGGCGCCGACTGGGCGGCGGCGGACGGGATCTGGGTGCCGCCCGACCGGTTGTCCGACCATGCGATCCCGACCGTGATGCGAAAGGTGGTCCGCCATGCCCTCGCCCATGCGTGACGGCCCCCGCCGCCGTACCGTGCTGGCCGGCGCGGCGGCGGCCACGGTCGCGCTGGCGGGGCGCGGGTCCGCGCTGGCACAGGAGCCGGTGGACCTCGCCCTCGTCCTTCTCGTCGACGCCTCGGGCAGCGTGTCCGACGGCGGCTGGGCCTTCCAGCTCCGCGGGCACGCGACCGTGGCCTTTTGCGCT
>JBIJED010000023.1:0-12207 GCA_044343785.1 Azospirillales bacterium
CACGACATTGCCGCCGCTGCCGGTGCCGGCCGGCGCCCCGCCCGCCTCCACGCACATCACCCCGGCATAGCCCTCGACCACGAAGTCCTCGGGCCGAAGCTCCTCGGTGTGGAAGTTCACCGTCTCCAGCACGTCGATGACGGTGGGGATCAGCGATTTGGTCAGCGTGAAGGTGCTGTCGTGCTTGGGGTCGCAGCCGATCTGGAGCACGCGCTTGCCCAGCTTGGCGAAGGCGACCGAGAGGTTCGACGAGGTCGTGCTCTTGCCGATCCCGCCCTTGCCGTAGACCGAGAACACCTTGGCGGTGCCGATCCTCAGGTTCGGGTCGAGCGCCACCTGCACGCTGCCCTCGCCGTCACCCACCCGGGCGCGTCCTCGATCCGCGATCATCACGCTCATGCGACGGCCCTTTCCATCACGCCCTCGAGACGGTCCTCGAGTTCGTCGCCGGCCTCGCGGAGTGCTGCCAGCATCTGTTCGTCCGGTGTCCAGAAGTTGCGGCGCTGCGCCTCGATGAGGCGGCTCGCCATGCGGGCCGAGGCCTTGGGATTGAGGGCGGCGAGCCGCTCCCGCATCGCCTCGTCCAGCACGAAGGTCTGGGTCAGCTGCTGATAGACCCAGGGCTGCACCTGGCCGGTCGTCGCCGACCAGCCCAGCGTGTTGGTGACCTGCGCCTCGATGTGCCGCACGCCCTCGGAGCCGTGCTTCAGCATCGCCTCGTACCATTTCGGGTTCAGCGCGCGGGTGCGTGTCTCCAGTGCCACCTGCTCGGAGAGCGTCCGCACGGTGCCTTCGCCGCGGGTCTGGTCGCCGATGTAGACGGGGATGGCCCCGCCCTTCACCCGGGCGACCGAGCGGCTGATGCCGCCCAGCATGTCGAAGTAGTGGTCGATCGTCGTCACGCCGACCTCGACCGATTCGAGGTTCTGGTAGGCGAGGTCGACGTCGGCCAGCACGGCCGCCAGCAGTTCCGGCCGCTTCACGACCTTGCCGTCGCGTCCGTAGGCATGGCACTTGCGCCGCGAGTAGGTCTCCGCCAGCTCGTCCCCGTCGGTCCACAGGCCGCTGTCGATCATGTGGTTGACGTTCGCGCCGTAGGTGCCGTCGGCGTTGGAGAAGACCCGCAGGGACGCCGTCTCGAGGTCGCAGCCGTGGGCGGCGGCGTGGGCCAGCGCGTGCTTGCGCACGAAGTTCATCTCCGTCGGCTCGTCGGCCGAGGCGGCGAGGAAGGCGGCCTCCGCCATCATCCGCGTCTGGATCGGCAGCAGGTCGCGGAAGATGCCCGACAGGGAGACCACCACGTCGATCCGCGGCCGACCGAGGTCCGCAAGCGGCACCAGCTCGGCGCCGCACAGCCGGCCGTAGCTGTCGAACCGCGGCCTGGCACCCATCAGGGCCATCATCTGCGCGATCGGGCCGCCCTCGGTCTTCAGGTTGTCGGTGCCCCAGAGAACCATCGCCACGCTCTCCGGCAGGCCGTTCCCCTCCGCGGCGTGGCGGGCCAGCAGCCGGGTCGCCTGCCGCGCGCCGTCGGCGACCGCGAAGGCGCTCGGCAGGCGGTAGGGATCGAAGCCGTGGACGTTGCGGCCCGTCGGCAGGATCGCCGGCGAGCGGATGAGGTCGCCTCCCGCCACGGGGCGGACGAAGCGGCCTTCCAACGCGCGCATCAGCGCCGGGAGCTCGTGGTCCACCGCGAGCAGGCGGTCGGTCTCCGCCAGCCGTCGCAGGAGGTCCACGGTTTCGCTCGAGGCACCGGGCCCCGCCGCGCGTTCGGGCGGAGCGCCGGTGACCAAGGCCTCGACGGTGGTGCGGGAGGGAACCGTTCCGTACGAGGCCTCGGCCACCGACAGCAGGAGGTCGACCCGTTCCTCGATCGAGGGCGGCGTGCCGACCACATGGAGTCCATGGGGAATGAGGGTGTATTCGAGTTCGAGCACCTGATCGACGAGCCGGGCGATCCGTCCCTCCGCCTCGCCGCCCCAGGGCGGGTCGGCCGGGCACAGGTCGACCGCGGCCGCCTGCGCCTGGATCAGCTGCGCCAGATCGGCGGTCTCGCTCTCGTCGCCGTCGTCGCGACCGCGCCAGCGCTCCATCGACGCCTTGAGGTCGAGCAGGCCGCGGTAGAGCCCGGCGCGCGCGACCGGTGGCGTCAGGTAGCTGACCAGCGTCGCCGCCGCGCGCCGCTTGGCGATCGTGCCTTCCGACGGGTTGTTGGCGGCGTAGAGATAGACGTTCGGCACGGCGCCGATCAGCCGGTCCGGCCAGCATGCGGCCGACATGGCGGTCTGTTTGCCCGGCATGAACTCCAGCGCGCCGTGGGTCCCGAAGTGCAGCACCGCGTCGGCGGCGAAGTCCTCGCGGATCCAGCGGTAGAAGGCCGAGAAGGCGTGGGTGGGCGAGAACCCCTTCTCGAACAGAAGGCGCATCGGGTCGCCCTCGTACCCGAAGCCGGGCTGCAACCCGACGAACACGTTGCCGAACTGCGCGCCCAGCACGAGGAGCGAGCGGCCGTCGGTCAATTGACGCCCGGGTGCGGGGCCCCACTGGGTCTCGATCTCGCGCAGGTGCGGCTCGCGCCGGACGTGGTCGTCGACCGCGATCCGCGTGTGGACGTTGCCGTCCGTGCCGTACCGCTCGGCGTTTCCGCCCAAAAGACGGTCGCGCAGCGCATCGACGTCGGGCGGAACATCGACGGTCCAGCCCTCGGCCTCGAGCGCCTTCATCGTGTTGTGCAGCGACGCGAACACCGACAGGAAGGCGGCGGTACCGGCCGCGCCCGCGTTGGGCGGGAAGTTGAACAGGACCACCGCCAGCTTGCGCTCGTCCCTGGGCGTGCGGCGCAGGCGGACCAGACGTTCCACCCGGGCGGCCAGCATGGCCACCCGCTCGCCGTGGGGGTGCATGTCGCGGGCCTTGTCGGGTGCCGCCCGCTCGCTGCGCCCGCCGAACATCATGGAGCCGGTGGCGCCGTCGAGTTCCGGGATCGCGACCATCATCGTCGCTTCGACCGGCAACAGCCCGCGCTCCGACCCTTCCCACTGTTCCATCGACTGGAATTCGACCGGGTGGGCGGCGACGTAGGGTACGTCCAGCGCGGCCAGCATCTCCTCGGCCGCCTTGGCGTCGTTGTAGGCGGGGCCGCCGACCAGCGAGAAGCCGGTGAGCGAAACGACCGCGTCCACCGCGGGCCGCCCGTCCTTGACGAAGAACCGCTCGACCGCCGGCCGCGCGTCGAGGCCGCTGGCGAAGGCCGGCACGACGGCGAGGCCCTTGGCCTCCAGCGCCGCGATCACGCCGTCGTAGTGCGCGGTGTTCCCGGGAAGCACGTAGGACCGCATGATCAGCACGCCGACCCGGCCCCGCGCCCCGGCGGGGGCCGGAAGCCCCTTCGCCTCTTCGGCGATCCGGCCGGGCAGCCGCGGATGGTAGACGCCGATCTCGGGATACTCGGTCGGCGGCGCCGACCGCACCCTGCCGCGATAGACGCGCCGCTCGCCGTCGGCATAACGATCGACGAGGTAGCGCAGCATGTTCTCGACGTTCTCGTCCGAGCCGGCGAGCCAGTACTGCAACGTCAGGAAATAGGCGCGAACGTCCTGTGCCGTGCCCGGAACGAAGCGCAGGATCTTGGGGATCCGGCGCAGCATCGCCATCTGCCTGGCGCCCGAGGTGGCGTTGCCGCCCGACCCGCCCGACTTGCCCCGCAGCTTCTTCAGAAGCGCCATCGGGCCCTTGGCCTCGCCCGACATGGTGAACCGACCCAGCCGGGTCAGCTTCATCACCTCGCCGGCCGACATGCAGCAGACCATCGCGTCGCAGGCGTCGCGCCGGGCGGCGAGCGCCGGCATGACGGCGCGGATGTGATCTTCCATGAACATCATCGTCGTGACGATCAGATCGCCCCGACCGATGTCGTCCAGGCATCGGGCGAGCGATGCGGGATCGTCGCCCCAGTCCGCGGCCGAGTGGAGGTCCAGCGTCACGCCCGGGATGTCCCGGACGAGGCCGACACGAGCCCGGTCCACCGCACCCGCCAGATGGTTGTCCAGCGTGAGGATGACGATCCGAAGCGGCGTCGCGCCGGCTGCGGACCGGACGGGCGCGTCAGCGCCCGAAGTGCGCTTTGGCGTCATAGAGCGTCTCGACCGTTATGAGCGCCATGCCCTTGTCGTGGGCGAAGCGCTCGGTGTTGCGGCGGGCCTTGCCGCGGACGAAGAACGGGATCTTGTGCAGTTCGCGCTCCGCGTCGGCCGACCAGGTCGGGGCGCCCGGGGTCGTCGCGGCCACCGATGCGGAGGCCGTCGCCGCCAGGGCGACCGCCACCGGGGCCGAAACCGGGGCCGAAACCGGGGCCGGCGTCGCCGGCACGTCGTTCGCGGGGGCGGGCCGGGTGCCGTGGCCGAGATGCGAGGCCGCGGCGCCGTCGTGGAACTCGAAATCCTCGCGGAACATCGTGAGGAGATGTTCCTCCAGGCCCATCATCAGCGGGTGGACCCAGGTGTCGAAGAGGACGTTGGCACCCTCGAACCCCATCTGGGGCGAGTGCCGGGCCGGGAAGTCCTGCACGTGGATCGGGGCCGAGATGACCGCGCAGGGCACGCCCAGGCGCTTGGCGATGTGGCGTTCCATCTGCGTGCCGAGCACCAGCTCGGGCTGCAGCTCGGCCACCTTCGCCTCGACCTCCAGATAGTCGTCGGTGATCAGCGCCTCGCAGCCGTGCCGCTCGGCTGCGGCGCGGACGTCGCGGGCGAATTCCCGGCTGTAGGTGCCGATGCCCACCACGGCGAAGCCGAACTCCTCGGCCGCGACGCGGGCGGCCGCGACCGCGTGGGTCGCGTCGCCGAACACGAACACCCGCTTGCCGGTGAGGTAGGTCGAATCGACCGACTTCGCGTACCAGGACGACCGGGATTCGGGCGCATCCAGCGCCGGGGCCGGATCGACGCCGGCCAGCGACGCGGCCTCCTCGATGAAGGCGCGGGTGGCGGCGACGCCGATCGGCACCGTCTTCGTGAAAGGCTGGGCGAAGGCCTTGCGCAGCCATTCGGCCGCGGTCAGCGCCGTCTCGGGATAGAGCACCACGTTGAAGTCCGCGGCGCCGAGGCGGGCGACGTCGTCGGGCGCCGCACCCATCGGGGCCACGACCCGGACGTCGATGCCGAGCCGGCCGAGGATCGCGCGGATCTCGCGCACGTCGTCGCGGTGGCGGAAGCCGAGCGCGGTCGGCCCGAGGATGTTGCACGACGGGCGGACGTCCGGGGCGCGCGCCGGCCGCGGCGTGCCGGGCGGCGGCACGTGCGGGCCGCAGAGCGTGCGGACGATCCGGTAGAAGGTCTCCGACGCGCCCCAGTTCTCCTTCTTCTGGTAGGCGGGAAGTTCCAGCTCCACGACCGGGATCGGCAGGTCGAGCGCGCGGGCGAGGCCGCCCGGGTCGTCCTGGATCAGCTCGCCGGTGCAGCTGGCGCCCACCAGCATGGCCTTGGGCGTGAACCGCGCGTGGGCGTCGCGGACGGCGGTCTTGAACAGCTCGGCCGTGTCGCCGCCGAGGTCGCGGGCCTGGAAGGTCGTGTAGGTGACGGGCGGGCGGGCCGACCGCCGCTCGATCATGGTGAAGAGCAGGTCGGCGTAGGTGTCGCCCTGGGGCGCGTGGAGGACGTAGTGGACGTCCGCCATGCCGGTCGCGACCCGCATGGCGCCCACGTGGGGCGGTCCTTCGTATGTCCAGAGGGTGAGCTGCATGGCTCAGGCCACCAGCATCTTGCGCCGCCGCAGCGGCCGGGCGAACAGCTCCGCGAGGTCGGCCGCCTGCTCGTAGCCCTGGACCGGGGTGAACAGCAGCTCGATCGACCATTTCGTCGTCAGCCCCTCCGCCTCCAGCGGGTTGGCGAGACCGAGGCCGCAGACCACGAGATCCGGACGGGCGGCGCGGCAGCGGTCGAGCTGGCGGTCGACGTCCTGGCCCTCCGCGATCAGCACGCCCGGCGGCAGCTGCGCCAGTTCCGGCGCCATGTGGCGGCGGTGCAGATAGGGGGTGCCGACCTCGGTCAGCGTCATGTCGAGTTCCCGCGCGAGGAAGCGGGCCAGCGGGATCTCGAGCTGGCTGTCGGGGAAGAAGAAGACGCTGCGGCCGGCGAGTTCGCCCCGGTGCCGCTCCAGCGCCATGCGGGCGCGGTCGCGGCGCGGCGCGATCACCCGCTCGAAGAGGTCGGGCTCCACCCCGAAGGCGCGGGCGGCGGTGGCGAGCCAGGCGGTCGTGCCGTCGACGCCGAGCGGGAAGGGGGCCGACAGGCGCCGGGCGCCCCGGTTCTCCAGCAGGCGCGCGGTCTCGGCCAGGAACGGCTGGGCCAGGAGCACGGTCGTCAGCGGGCCGACGGCCGGCAGCTCGCCCGCCTTGCGCGGCGGCAGGAAGGAGACCCGCTCGATGCCCAGTTCGGCGAAGATCCGCCGCATCTGGTCCTCGACCACGTCGGCCAGCGCGCCGACGACCAGCAGCGAACGGCCGTCCGACGCGGTCTCGTCCGGCATCTGCGGGACCAGCGCCGCGAGGCAGGCGTCCTCGCCCTGGGTGAACGTCGTCTCGATGCCGCTGCCCGAGTAGGAGAGGATGCGCACCCGCGGCGTGTGCACCTGCGACAGCCGCGAGGCCGCGCGGGACAGATCGAGCTTGATCACCTCCGACGGGCAGGAGCCGACGAGGAAGAGCATCTTGATGTCGGGCCGGCGCTCCAGCAGGCGCCCCACCACCCGGTCCAGCTCGTCGTTCATGTCGGCACGGCCCGCGAGGTCACGCTCCTCGATGATCGCGGTCGCGAACCGCGGCTCGGCGAAGATCATCACGCCGGCGGCCGACTGGATCAGGTGCGCGCAGGTCCGCGAGCCGACCACGAGGAAGAAGGCGTCCTGGATCTTGCGGTGCAGCCAGATGATGCCGGTCAGCCCGCAGAAGGCCTCCCACTGGCCCCGCTCGCGCAGGACCGCGGGGCCGGCGGCGGGCGCGCACGCCTCGACGAGGGGATCGGCGCCCATCGGAGTGACGGCGGGCAGTTGGGGGGCGCGGCGGATCATCGGGCGGCCTCCATCCCGGCGACCGGCCCGGCGTCGCGGCCGGCGCCTTCGAGGCGGGCGGCGCGGAGCTTCAGGATGAACTGGGTCGCGTTGACGACGTAGGTGGCGTAGGCGGCCAGGGCGAGCAGCATCTGGCCCGAGGCGTCGAGCGCCCCGGTCGCGAGGGCGGCGAGATAGGCCGTGTGCAGCGCCAGCACCAGCATGCTGAACACGTCCTCCCAGTAGAAGGCGGGCGCGAACAGCCAGCGGCCGAAGACCACCTTCTCCCAGATCGAACCGGTGACCATGATCGTGTAGAGAAGAAGCGTCTTGACGACGATCGAGACGGTCGCCGCCTCGAAGCCCTCGCCCGTGGCGAGGTAGCGCAGGACGAGGACGAGGCTGACGAGGAAGGCGACGAACTGGACCGGGGCGAGCACGCCCTGCACGACCGTCCAGGGCGAGGCGTCGCGGCGCCTCCGCTCCTCCGGCGTGTACAGGCCCGGACCGTGGTCCGGTCTCTCACCACCATCTGCCATCGCGCGCCTCCCGTGGCGTCCGCCGATCTCGTTGGATCGGCCCTGTCCGGCGTCGGCTGCCGTGTGACTGTCAATCTGACTGGACAGTGTGCCGAAATTCGTCAGGCCGTCAAGACGTCAATACAAGTTGACATTCACGATCGGTCATCGTTCGAATCCGGTCGTTCGCACCGGTGCGACGAGGGTCGGGAAATCCGCCTTGTGGCCCGGTGGGGGAAGGCGTAGCGTGATGGGACCCCCGGAGAAGGGGAATTGCGATGACGGACTCGCTCGTACGAGGCGCCGCGGGGAGTGGTCGGATGCGCCAGGTCGCGTCGGCGATCGACGGGTTCCCGTCGGTCGAAGGGTCATCGATGTCCGCCGGGACATCGGCCGGGCTTCGCGGCCTGGTCGAGGCGGAAATCGTCCCCAGGCTGTTGAGCGCGCACGCGATGCGCGCCCGGCCCGTCGCGTCCCGCCGACCCCCGCCCTCGCTCTCCCGGCTCCTGCACGAGCAGGACGTCTCGGACTTCGCCACGCTGTCGATCTCGAGCGACGTCGCCGCCGCGACGCGCTTCGTCGAGGAGCGGTGCCGGGTCGGCATTCCGCTCGACGTCCTCTATCTCGATCTCCTGTCCCCCGCCGCCCGCACGCTGGGGACGATGTGGGAGCGGGACATGTGCAGCTTCGCCGACGTGACGGTCGGCCTCGGCGTCGTCCAGAGCGTTTTGCACGCGTTCAGCGACCGGTTCGTCGACGGCACGTCGGGCGGTGCCGATCCCCGCCATTCGGTCCTCCTGGTCGGTGCGCCCGGCGAGCAGCACTCGGTCGGCGTCCACATGGTGGCGGAGTTCTTCCTGCGCGCCGGCTGGGCGGTGCGGTCCGAACACCCGACGTCCGTCGCGGCCTGTGCCGCGCTGGCGTCGGAGGCCTGGTACGGAGTCGTCGGCATCTCCGCCGGCTCGTCGGTCAAGATCGACACGGTGATCGAATGCGTCCGGCTGATCCGGATGCGGTCCGCCAATCGGGACGTGGCCATCCTCGTCGGTGGTCCCCTGTTCGTGATCCATCCCGAGTGTGCGCAGGCGGTGGGGGCCGACGGCACGGCCTCGGACGGCAGCCAGGTGCCGCAGCTGGCGGAGCAATTCGTCGCACGCATGCCCGTTCGGGCTTGATCTCGGGACAAATTGGACATTCGAACGGACGCGGGGGCTCTCGCGTCCGTTGTTCGTTTGCGATCGACGTCTCCATGGAACCAACGCCGTCCTGCGGGCGTTAACCATATGTCAATCGAAGTTGACATCAATCTGGCTTGACAGTTATTGGGCTGATCATGCAGATGATCGGCTCGATCACGCCGAAACGATCGCAGACACCCGTGTTCGCGAGACCAAAGTGGCGCCATTCGTGTCACCGGACGCGTCCTTCGCGACGCTAGCCCCCAAGTCGGTCGCGGCCCTGATCGCTTCGGCCGGCGACGTCTCGTTGGTCATCGACCAGACCGGGATCGTCCGCGACGTGGCCTACGGGAGCGACGATCTCGCCCACGCCTGGGGCACCGCCTGGATCGGGCGGCCCTGGATCGACACCGTCACGGTCGAGAGCCGCCCCAAGATCGAGAGCCTCCTGGCCGATGCCGCGGCGGACCATCCGCCGCGCTGGCGCCACGTGAACCATCCCGGCGAGGGGTCCGGCGGCGACGTCGCGGTCCAGTACGCGGCGGTTCGGATGGGCGAGGGCGAGGGCGGCGGCGTGCTGGCGGTCGGACGCGACCTGCGGCCGATCGCGGCCCTTCAGCAGCGTCTCGTGGCCGCCCAGCAGGCGACCGAGCGGGAGTATGCGCGGCTGCGCCAGATGGACGTGCGCCACAGGCTGCTGCTCGATTCGACCAGCGAGGCCGTGCTCATCGTCGACGCCTCGACCTTCAAGGTGACCGAGGCCAACCCGGCCGCCGTCGGCCTCCTGGTCCAGGCGATGGACCGCGTGGTCGGCCGCTCGCTGATGGACGCGTTCGACGGTGCCGGCACCGGGGCGGTGCAGGCCATGCTGGCCGGCGTGCGTGCCACGGGGCGGCCGGGCGAGACGCGGGCCACGCCCGGCCGGGGCGAGCACGGCTACCGCGTCAGCGCGGCGCTGTTCCGCCAGGACGGCGTGCCGCTGTTCCTGATCCGCCTCGCCTCGACCGCCACCGAGGGGCACGGGACGGCCCCGACCTCGGACGGGTTCGGCGACATCGTCGAGCGGCTTCCCGACGGGCTGGTCGTGACCGACGCGGACGGTCGCGTCCGCGAGGCGAATCCGGCCTTCGTCGACATGGTGCAATTGGCGAGCGTCGAGCAGGCGCGCGGCGAGTCGCTCGAACGATGGCTGGGCCGCCCCGGCGTCGACCTGGGCGTGCTGATCGCCAACCTGCGCCAGCACGGCTCGGTGCGCCTCTATGCCACGACGCTGCGCGGCGCGTTCGGCGCGACGGCGGAGATCGAGGTTTCGGCCGCCAACATCACCACCGCCGACGGGGCGGGAATCGCCTTCGTCGTCCGTAGCGTCGGCCGTCGGACGACGGTCGACGGCGGGGCCCCGGAACTGCCGCGCTCGGCGAGCCAGCTGAAGGAGCTGGTCGGCCGCGTGCCCCTCAAGGACCTGGTGCGCGAGACGACGGACGTGATCGAGCAGCTCTGCATCGAGGCGGCGCTGGAGATCACCGGCGACAACCGCGCGTCCGCCGCCGAGATCCTCGGCCTCAGCCGCCAGAGCCTGTACGTGAAGCTCCGCCGCTACGGGCTGGGCGACATCGAGGCGGAATAGGCGGAGGGGGGCGGCCGCTGCGCGGCCCCTCACCCCGCCCGGCGCAGCATCGGCAGGTGTTCGGTCAGGTACAGCCGGAACCAGTAGGTGAAGGCCTCCGGCCGTGCCCCCGCGTCGGCGAGAAGGTCCGGCAGGTTCAGCCACGCCGTCGCCTCGACCTCCGCCGGGTCCGGGGCGAGGGGGCCGTCGTGGCGGGCGCCGTAGAGGGTGACGACCTCGTTCTCGCTGAGGCCGTTGTCGAACGCGACCGCGTAGGAGACGGTGCCGAGCGGCGTCATCTGGCAGCGGATGCCCAGCTCCTCGTGCAGCCGCCGCGCCGCGGCGGACGCCGTCGCCTCCTCCGGCCGCGGATGGCCGCAGCAGGAGTTCGACCACAGCCCGCCCGAATGGTACTTGGCCGAGGCCCGGCGCTGGAGCAGCCAGCGCCCGTGCCGGTCGGTCACCAGGACCGAGAAGGCGCGGTGCCGGAGCCCCAGCCGGTGCGCCTCGAGCTTCGGCGCCGTGCCCACCGGCCGGTCCGCCGCATCGACGAGGACCACGCGCTCCGCCGCCTCGCCCGGATTTTCCGGGATCATCCCGTCCCCCTTCGCCGCGCCGTCGCCGCTCCGCCGTTCACCCGGACGCTACGGTGATCGTCCGGGCTCGTCAACCCGTCGCGACGCCAGACTGTAAATGTGAGTTGACACTCTTCGAGGTGGGGCGAAGAATGCGCCCCATGGTTCGTCCATCGCTGTCCGCAGTGCTGGAACTCCTGAAGCCCATCACCTGGTTCCCGCCCATGTGGGCGTTCGGATGCGGCGTGGTGTCCTCGGGCGTCTCCACCCAGGGTCGCTGGCCCCTCGTGGTCGCCGGCATCCTTCTCGCCGGCCCCCTGGTCTGCGCGACCAGCCAGGCCGTGAACGACTGGTTCGACCGGCACGTGGACGCCATCAACGAGCCGAACCGCCCGATCCCGTCCGGCCGGATCCCGGGCCGCTGGGGCCTGTATGTCGCGATCGCCTGGACGCTCCTCTCGCTCTTCGCCGCCGCCACGCTGGGCGCCTTCGTGTTCGGCGCCGCCGTCGTCGGCCTCGTCCTCGCGTGGGCCTATTCGGCGCCGCCGGTGCGGCTGAAGCGCAACGGCTGGTGGGGCAACGCCGCGTGCGCCGCCTGCTACGAGGGGCTGCCCTGGATCACCGGTGCCGCGGTGATGATGGCGGCCCAGCCGGACTGGCGGATCCTCGCGCTGGCCGGCCTCTACAGCGTCGGCGCCCACGGCATCATGACGCTCAACGACTTCAAGTCGATCGAGGGCGACACGAAGGTCGGCATCGCCTCGCTTCCGGTCAGCCTCGGCGTGACGGGGGCGGCCCGGCTCGCCTGCGTGGTCATGACGGTGCCGCAGCTCGCCGTGGTGGCGCTGCTCGCCGCCTGGGACGCGCCCTGGCACGCCGCGATCGTCGCGGCGCTGCTGCTGGCCCAGCTCGCCCTGATGGTCCGCTTCCTCGACCGGCCGCTGGAGCGGGCGACGTGGTACAGCGGCACCGGCGTCACCCTCTACGTCCTCGGCATGCTGACCGCGGCCCTCGCGCTCGGCGCCTCCCTCGCGGTGACCCCATGACCCCCCTCGGCTGGATCGGCATCGTCCGTCTCGGTCTCGTGCAGGCCGCGCTGGGGGCCATCGTCGTCCTCACCACCTCGACCATGAACCGGGTGATGGTGGTGGAGCTGGCGCTGCCCGCCATGGTTCCCGGCGCGCTGGTCGCGCTCCACCACGCGATGCAGCTTCTCCGTCCCCGTCTCGGCCACGGCTCCGACGTGGGCGGCCGGCGCACGCCGTGGATCGTCGGCGGCATGGCGC
>JBIJED010000444.1:0-3515 GCA_044343785.1 Azospirillales bacterium
GTGGGCAACGCGCGGGTGATCGTCGTCTCCGACCAGGCCGGCCGGTCGAACGTGCTGGCGCGGCTGCGCGAGATCGGGGTCGAGGTCGACCCGCGGCATCCCAAGGTCGGCGACCTCGTGGACGTCGTGAAGCGGCTGGAGTTCGAGGGCTACGCCTACGACGGGGCGGAGGCGAGCTTCGAACTGCTGG
This sequence comes from Azospirillales bacterium, assembly GCA_044343785.1. Classification (GTDB taxonomy): domain Bacteria; phylum Pseudomonadota; class Alphaproteobacteria; order Azospirillales; family Azospirillaceae; genus CANGXM01. Next base: position 191 of record JBIJED010000444.1, read on the forward strand.
CCCGCCGCGCGCTCGGCGACGTGCCCGAATACTTCCGCCTCGCCTCCTTCCGCGTGATCGACGAGCGGCGCTGGAACGCGCGGGGCGAGCTGGTGACCTTGTCCGAGGCGACCATCAAGGTCGACGTTCCCTCGGGCGGCGAGACGAAGCGGACCATGACGGTCGCCGAGGGCAACGGCCCGGTGAACGCGCTCGACACCGCGCTCCGTCAGGCGCTGCTCCCGGTCTTCCCGATGCTCGAGAACCTGCGCCTCGTGGACTACAAGGTCCGCATCCTCACGCCCAACGACGGCACCCGGGCGGTCACCCGCGTGATGATCGAGAGCACCGACGGGACACGCCGCTGGCGCACCATCGGCGTGTCGGCCAACGTCATCGACGCGTCCTACAACGCGCTCCACGACAGCCTGACGTGGCGCATCTTCCACGCGGGGCGGGCGTCGTGAGCGGGCCTGCCGTCGTCCTCGTCGAGCCGCAGCTGGGCGAGAACATCGGCACCGCCGCGCGGGCGATGCTGAACTGCGGGCTGACCGACCTGCGGCTGGTGAACCCGCGCGACGGCTGGCCGAGCGAGAAGGCCGCGACCGCGTCCGCCGGCGCGCTGGTGGTGATCGAGAACGCCCGCGTCTTCGACACGACCGAGGCCGCGGTCGCGGACCTGGAGAAGGTCTACGCCACCACGGCGCGCCGGCGCGACATGAGCCAGCGGATCGTGACCGCCCGCAAGGCGGCCGGGGAGATCCGCGCGCACGAGGCGATGGAGCGGCGGATCGGCGTGCTGTTCGGGCCGGAGCGGACGGGTCTCGTCAACGACGACCTCGCGCTGGCCGACACGCTGATCACCATCCCGCTCAACCCGGGCTTCACGTCGCTGAACCTCGCCCAGTGCGTCCTGCTGATCGGCTACGAATGGTGGACGGCCGGGGACGCAACGCCCGACGACTATCTCCACACCGGTGCCAGCCGCCCCGCCACCAAGGGGGAGATGCTCAACATGTTCGAGCATCTGGAGGCGGAGCTGGACGAGGGCGGCTTCTTCACCACCGAGGACAAGAAGCCCCACATGGTCCGCAACCTGCGCACCATGTTCCAGCGCGCCCACATGACCGAGCAGGAGGTCCGCACCTTCCACGGGGTCGTGGCGGCGCTGGCGGGCCGGAAGAAGCCGAAGCCGCGCTAGGCACCCTGTCCGTCCCCGGCCGCGGCGATCGCCGCATCGAACGCCCGCACGCCCGCCGCCGGGCCGTCCGGGTGGTCCCAGACCGCCGAGACGACGGCGAGGAAGTCGGCACCCGCCGCCACCAGCGGCGCACAGTTCGCGGGCGTGATGCCGCCGATGGCCACGCAGGGGATCTCGAAGATCTCCGCCCACCAGGACAGGATCTCGGGATCGGCGCGGTGCGTCGTCTCCTTCGTCCCGGTCGGGAAGAAGGCGCCGAAGGCCACGTAGTCGGCCCCGGCCTCCCCGGCCTCCATCGCGAGGTGGCGGCTCGCGTGGCAGGTCACCCCGACGATGGCGTCCGCCCCCATCGCGCGGCGTGCCGCGGCGTAGGGCGCATCCTCCTGCCCGACGTGGACCCCGTCGCAGCCGGTGGATGCCGCGAGGTCCGGGCGATCGTTCAGGATGAAGGCCACGTCGCGGGACTGCACGACCGGGCGCAGCAGGTCGATCGCGCGGCGCACATCGTCGTCGCCCGCGTCCTTCAGGCGGAGCTGGACGCAGGCGACGTCGCCCGCGTCCAGCGCCGCCGCCAGCGGATCGCGGAAGGCGGCCGGATCGAGCCGCGGCGGGGTCACGAGATAGAGGCGGCAGCCGCCCGCGGACGCGCCGCCGCCGGTCATCGGATCAGGCCTTGCCCTGGTAGATCTTCACCAGCTGGTCCAGGAGCTTGAGCGCGTCCTCGCGCGGGCGCTGGAAGGCGTTGCGGCCGATGATCGAGCCGTTGCCGCCGCCGTCGCGGATGGCGATCGCGTCCTCGAACACGCTGTCCTCGCCCTTGGTCGCCCCGCCGGAGAAGACCACGATGCGGCGCCCGGCGTAGCAGGACTGGACGACGTGGCGCACCCGCTCGGCCAGGGTGCCGACCGGGATCTTCTTCCCCTCGTAGACCTTCTTGGCGTCGGCGTTCTCGAGGTGCGCGGTCGGCAGCTTCACCTTGATGACGTGGGAGCCGAGCAGGCAGGCCATGTGCGCCGCATAGGCCACGATGTCGACCGCCGTCTCGCCGTCCTTGGTGATCGTGCCGCCGCGCGGATAGGCCCAGGTGACGACGGCGAGGCCGACCGACTTCGCCTCCTCCGCCAGCTCGCGCAGCTCCTCGTACTGGTCGTAGGCCTGGTCGGAGCCGGGATAGATGGTGAAGCCGATGGCCGAGCAGCCGAGGCGCAGCGCGTCGGACACGCTGGCGGTGACCGCCTGGTCGGCGTCCTCCTTCGCGCGGGCGAGGCTGTTGGCACTGTTCATCTTCAGGATCGTCGGGATCGAGCCTGCGAAGGTCGCCGCCCCCGCCTCCAGCGGCCCCAGCGGGGCGGCGTAGGCGTTCAGCCCGGCGTCGATCGCCAGCTGGAAATGATAGTGCGGGTCGTAGGCCGGCGGGTTCGGCGCGAAGCTGCGCGCGGGGCCGTGCTCGAAGCCCTGGTCGACCGGCAGGATGATCATCTTGCCCGTGCCGCCGAGGCGCCCTTCCATCAGCATGCGGGCGAGGTTCGCCTTGGTGCCGGGGTTGTCGCTCTCGTAGTGGCCCAGGATCTCCTTGACGCGGCGCGTGAGCTTCATCGGACGTCCCGTTGTTCGGATGTTGGGGTGGCGGGCGCCTGATTAGCCGACGAAGCGCCGTCTTGCAACGACCCCCGGGCGGGGATCCCCCCGACGGAGGGGGTGGCCCAGAGCCGCAGCCCCGTCCCGGCCGCGATGGCGACGAGCCGGGGGGCGGCCTTCGCTCCCGCCGCGAAGGCAACGTCCGTCACCCCCGCCCGCCATGCCGCCAGCACGTGGCCCGGCCGGTCGGCGCAGTCCAGCACCGCCGCGAAGGCCCGTCCCGGCCGCGCCGCCCGCGCCGCGGCCACCATCGCCGCCCAGGCGCCGGCGCCCACCGAGCCGCCGGCGGCAGGGATCGAGACGACCGTCGCCGCTCCGCCGTCGATCGCGGCGAGAAGGCCGGCGAGGTCGCGGACCACGGGGGTGGTGGGGGGAAGGGGAATCATCGTGCGGTGGCGCGAGGGGGACGGGGTCGCGGATGGTGGACCGGTTCGCGACGCGCTCGCAACCGCTTCGCGTCCGCCTCGCAACGGGTCCGCAGCCGGCCCGCAACCGTGCCGTCTTGTG
>JBIJED010000445.1:0-3509 GCA_044343785.1 Azospirillales bacterium
GCCGAACGGACGGTCGCCCAGATCAGCGCGTCCCAGAACGGGATGCCGTGCTCGACGTGGGCGTCGAGGCCCGCGTCGAAGTCGGTCGGCGTGGCGGCGACGACGTCGAAGCTCGCCCGCATGCCCGCGACGATCCCGGCAAGGGCGGTCCGCGGCATTTCGCGCAGCCGGCGCGACGCGTGGACGAACTCCCCCAGCACCTGCTGCGCGAGAACGCCGCCGGCGGGTGCCGCGCGCAGGACGATCTCCGCCGCGCGGGCCTGGCGCCGGGCGTCGCCGGCGTCGTGCACGTACATCAGGATGTTGGTGTCGAGCGCGACCATGCCGTCAGTCGTAGTAGTCGTCGGTCGTCAGGCGACGGCCGCCGAGGTCGATCGGGTTCGCCGTCATGATCCGCACGAGGTCGCGGGCGGCAGCGGTGCGGCGCAGCCGGTCGTCCTCGGCCTCGTCGCCCGTCACCGGGACCATCCGCATCGCCGGCTTCCCGTGCTTGGTGACGAGGATCTCCTCGCCGTTGCGGACCCGCTCCAGCAGCTTCGAGAACTGCTGGTTCGCCTCCCGCGAGGTGACGCGAACGACCATGAATCGCCCCGGATTGTAGGACGTCCTACATGCGCCGGCCGGGCCGGCGCGTCAAGGACATGTCAGAGCCCCTCGGACCCGCGACTCATGGCGAGCGCGCCCGTGCGGGACAGTTCGACGAGGCCCAGCTGGCGCATCAGGTCGATGAAGCGGTCGAGATCGTCGCTGGTGCCCGTCAGCTCGAACACGAAGCTGGTGAGCGTCGCGTCCAGCACGACGGCCCTGAAGATGTCGGCGATGCGCAGCGCCTCGATGCGCTTGTCGCCCATGCCGGCCACCTTCACGAGTGCCAGTTCGCGCTCGATGTGCGGCCCCTCCTCCGTCAGGTCGCGGACCTTGTGGACCGGGACGAGGCGGGAGAGCTGCGCCTTGATCTGCTCGATGATCATCGGCGTGCCGCTGGTCACGATGGTGATGCGCGACAGGCCCCGGTCGCGCTCGACCTCGGCGACCGTCAGGCTCTCGATGTTGTAGCCGCGACCGGAGAAGAGCCCGATGACGCGGGCGAGCACGCCGGGCTCGTTGTCCACGAGCACGGCGATGGTGTGACGTTCGATGGTGGTATCCACGGGCTCGGCTCAGAAGTTCACGAAACGGTCGATCAGCACGTCCACATCAGACGAGTCTTTATGGACGAGTCGAAAAAGGCTGTTGAGTTGCGGGAAGTCCTCGACGTCCAACTCCTTACCGATCCCACCAGACGGGGACAGCACCTGCAAGACGATCTCGTCGAGGCTTTCCCACGATGGATTGAACGGCCTGCTCCTGTTTGCACTGTTCGCGAGGACCTTGGACAGTGGAGACGGCGATCTCCGACGAACCAGACGCAACCTGAGACCCGACGTTTCCGCTTCATAGAAAACGTCCGCGAAATCATGTGAGGCGGGGCCGCTTTCCGCCTCCAGGCGCGACCACTGCAGAGCGCCGGCGGACGTCATGAAGGTGACCTTGGCCACCAACTTCAGAAGCCGTTCGCGCTCCTCAGTCATCCGCAATCCCCAGCCGCTGGTCGTCGACCTGACGATCGATGGCATCGATCACCGAGATCATCATGACATAGCAAGTGGCCAGTTTATCGGCCGAAGCCTCATCTGAAGCAGTCCCCGGCAAACCTCCGGTCTCCTCGACGGTGGCCCGATAACGCAGCACCTTCTCCCTCACCTTTTCGGGTAACGAATCGTATGCGTCGTCCATCGCGTCCCGGGCGCGGAGAAGGACAACTCTCAGATCGGAGACCGGCGCGGCACCGGAGGAACCAACCTCGTCGATGGATCTTCGAAGACCAGTAAGAAACCGTTGCAGTCGAACAAGATGATTTCGGCGGCGAAGCTGATGTCGAAGGCGACTCACGCCCAGCGCAGCGATTGCCGACACGATGAGGGTGACGACGGACAGCGCATCGGCGAACGATCCGAGCCAGTCCCAACCACTTCGGCCGGATAACCACTCCCCCACGATCGGACACCTCTCAGACCAGCACCATCCCCTCCTCCGGCGTCGCCTCGCCCAGCGTCTCGCCGGGTCCCAACAGGATCTCGTTGTGCGCCTTGCCGCCCGGGATCATGGGGAAGCAGTTTTCCTTCTGGTCGACGCAGATGTCCGCGATGACCGCGCGGGGCGTCTCGATCATGGTGCGGATCACGTCGTCGAGTTCCGACGTCTTCGTGGCCCGCAGCCCCACGCCGCCGAACGCCTCCGCCAGCTTCACGAAGTCGGGCAGCGCCTCGGAATAGCTCTCCGAGTAGCGCTCGCCGTGGAGGAGTTCCTGCCACTGGCGGACCATGCCCATCCACTGGTTGTTCAAGATGAACACCTTGACCGGCAGCCGGTACTGCAGCGCGGTCGACATCTCCTGGATGTTCATCAGGATCGACGCTTCGCCCGCCACGTCGATGCACAGCGCGTTCGGGTGCGCGATCTGCGCGCCGATCGCGGCCGGCAGGCCGTAGCCCATCGTCCCCAGCCCGCCCGAGGTGAGCCAGCGGTTCGGCTCCTCGAAGGGAAGGAACTGGGCGGCCCACATCTGGTGCTGGCCCACCTCCGTCGAGATGTAGGCGTCCTTGCCCCGGATGTGCTCGCGCAGGCGCTCCAGCGCGTACTGCGGCTTGATCACCCGGTCGGTCTTCTCGTAGGAGAGGCAGCGCTTGGCCCGCCACTCCTCGATCTGGCGCCACCATGCGGCGAGCGCCTCCTTGTCGACCCTGGGCTTGCGCTCGCGCCAGATCTCCAGCGCCATCTCCAGGAACGCCTCGCAATCGCCGATGATCGGCAGGTCGACGCGCACGTTCTTGTTGATCGACGAAGGGTCGATGTCGACGTGGATCTTGGTCGAGCCGGGCGAGAAGGCGTTGATGCGCCCGGTCACCCGGTCGTCGAAGCGCGAGCCGATCGCGACCATGACGTCGCAGCCGTGCATCGCGAGGTTCGCCTCGTACGTCCCGTGCATGCCGAGCATGCCGAGGAACTGCGGGTCGGACGCCGGATAGGCGCCGAGGCCCATCAGCGTGTTGGTGACCGGATAGCCCGTGAGGCGCACGAGTTCGGTCAGCAGCGCCGACGCGCGGCGGCCGGAGTTGATGACGCCACCGCCGGTGTAGAAGATCGGTCGCTTGGCGCGGGCGATCATCTCCACCGCCTGCTCGACCTTCGCCCGGTCGGGCTTCGTCTGCGGCCGGTAGGTCTTGTGCTGCACGTGCTCGGGCCCGACGTAGACGCCGTCGGCGAACTGGATGTCCTTGGGCAGGTCGATCACGACCGGGCCCGGCCGGCCCGAGCGGGCGACGTGGAACGCCTCGTGGACGGTCCGCGCGAGCTGGTTCACGTCCTTCACGAGGTAGTTGTGCTTGGTGCACGGCCGGGTGATGCCCGTCGTGTCGCACTCCTGGAAGGCGTCGTTGCCGATCAGGTGCGTCGGCACCTGCCCGGTC
>JBIJED010000446.1:0-3508 GCA_044343785.1 Azospirillales bacterium
TTCGCGGCCGCCTTCGAGAACTACGAACCGTTCATCGAGAAGGAGCGGTACGTCGTCTACAAGCGCAACTGACGGGCCCTTGACCGTGCGGGCGGACCCGTGCGAAGGCGGACCGGCATCCGATCGTTGACGGGCGGGGCATCATGGACGACGGGACGCGGTTTGCGGGAACCATGCCGGTCGCGGAGCGGCACCGGTTCGACACCGACGCCGTCGCCCGCTGGATGGAGGGCGCCGTCCCAGGCTTCCGGGGGCCGTTGTCCGTCGAACAGTTCCGCGGCGGCCAGTCGAACCCGACGTTCCGGCTCACCAGCCCGTCGGGCCGATACGTCCTGCGCCGCAAGCCGCCGGGAAAGCTTCTGCCCTCCGCCCACGCGGTCGACCGCGAGCACCGGGTGATGACGGCGCTCGGCGCCGCCGGCATTCCCGTTCCCCCGACCTACGGCCTGTGCGAGGACGAGGGCGTCATCGGCACGGCCTTCTTCGTGATGGGGTTCGTCGAGGGGCGGATCTTCTGGGATCCGCTCCTTCCCGGGCTCGCCCCGGCCGAGCGCGCCGCGATCTTCGACGCGATGAACGACACGCTGGCGCGACTGCACCGCGTCGATCCCGTCGCCGCCGGGCTCGCCGACTACGGGCGGCCGGGCAGCTATCTCGAGCGCCAGATCGCCCGCTGGTCCAAGCAGTACCGCGCGTCGGAGACCGAGCGCATCGCGGCGATGGACCGCCTCGTCGAGTGGCTGCCCGCGCATGTGCCGGCCGGCGAGGAGACGGCGGTCGTCCACGGCGACTACCGCCTCGACAACCTGATCTTCCATCCGACCGAGCCGCGCGTCGTCGCGATCCTCGACTGGGAACTCTCGACGCTCGGGCATCCGCTGGCCGACTTCGCCTATCACGCCATGGCGTGGCGGCTCGAACCGGGCCTCTTCCGTGGCATCATGGGCGCCGACCTCGCCGCCCTCGGCATCCCGACGGAGGAGGCCTACGTCGCCGCCTACTGCCGTCGGACCGGTCGCGACGGCATCCCGCACTGGGACTTCCATCTCGCCTACAACATGTTCCGCCTCGCCGCGATCCTGCAGGGCATCCTCGGGCGCGTCGCCGACGGGACCGCCGCGAGCGAACACGCGCGCGAAATGGGCGCGCGGGCGCGCCCCGTGGCGGAGGCCGGCTGGGCGACGGTCGAACGCATCCTGGCGGCGGGCTGACGCCCACACGCGATCCGCGGTCGGAGGACCGGACCCATGGCCTACACGATCTCCCTCGCGGGCAAGGCCGCGCTCGTCACGGGCGCGTCGAGCGGTCTCGGCGTGCGCTTCGCCACCCTTCTCGCGGAGGCCGGCGCCACGGTGGCCCTCTGCGCCCGCCGGACCGACCGGCTCGAGGACGTCGCGCGCCGGATCGTCGACGCGGGCGGGCGGGCGGTGTCGATCGGGATGGACGTGACCGACGTGGCCAGCATCCGGGCCGGCATCGCCGAGGCGGAGGCGGCCCTCGGCCCCATCGGCATCCTGCTCAACAACTCCGGCGTGTCCGGCGAGCAGCGCCTGACGGACGTCGACGAGGCGACCTTCGACCGCACCTTCGACACCAACGTCCGCGGGGCCTTCTTCGTCGCCCAGACGGTCGCGGCGTCGATGATCCGCACCGGCACCGCCGGACGGATCGTGAACGTCGCGTCGATCGCCGGATTGAAGCCGTTCGGCCGGATCGGCGTCTATTCGATGTCGAAGGCCGCGGTCGTGATGATGACGCGGTCGATGGCGATCGAGTGGGCGCGGCACGGCATCAACGTCAACGCGATCTGCCCCGGCTACGTCGAGACCGAGATCAATGCCCACCACTGGGCGACGGAGGCCGGGCAGAAGCTCGTGCAGATGCTGCCGCGGCGGCGGATCGGCCGGCCGGAGGACCTCGACGCCGTCGTGATGATGATGGTCTCGGACGCCGCGCATTTCGTGAACGGCGCGATCGTCGCCGCCGACGACGGGATGGTCGCCGGCTGATCCTCCCCGCCGGGTGTGGACAGTTGTCCCCCGGCCCCTGTGGATAACGGGGACAATCGGTGCCGCGGTCGTCTCCGGCCGCACGCCCGGGCGCACCGGGGCTGTGGGCGGCGTGGCGGTTGTCATTGCCCGGGCGGCTGCTACAGTCGGGCGAGGGACCGCGACGCGGCCCGGACGATCGTCGAGTGCGCCTGACCATGTCCTCATCCCCAGTCCCGCAGGAACCGGAGCGCGCGTCGGGCGTCCTGCCGAGCCAGGCGATACGGGCGGCCGTCGCCGACGGGGTGATCCGGGCGGATGCCGGCATCGGCGAGGACCAGATCCAGCCCGCCAGCCTCGACCTGCGCCTGGGCGAGGTCGCCTACCGGGTGCGGGCGAGTTTCCTTCCGGGCCCGAACGCGACCGTCGTGGAGAAGCTGGTTGAGCACGTGCTCTACACGGTCGATCTCACCGACGGGGCGGTGCTGGAGCAGGACTGCGTCTACATCGTTCCGCTGCTGGAGCGCCTGTCGCTGCGGCGACGCTGCTCGGCGCTCGCCAACCCGAAGAGCTCGACCGGCCGCCTCGACGTCTTCTGCCGCGTGATCACCGACCGCGGGGCGGAGTTCGATCATGTGCGCGAGGCCTATGACGGTCCCCTCTTCGTCGAGATCGCGCCGCGGAGCTTTCCGATCCGGGTCCGAACGGGCTCCCGCCTGACCCAGATGCGCCTGCGCCGTGGGCTTCCGACGGGGTCGGACGCGGCGGCGGACGTCGCCAGGGGCGGCGGCAGGATCGCCTTCACCGTCGACATGGCCGGCCATGGCGAGGGCGCCCTCGTCGGCTACAAGGCGCGGACGGGCGCGGGGCTCGTCGACGTGGACCTCGTCGGCCACTACGACCCGGCCGACTTCTGGGAACCCGTCCTGTCCCGCCGCAGCGGGATCATCCTCAACCCGAACGACTTCTACATCCTGGCCTCGAAGGAGGCGGTGTCGGTCCCGGCGGACCTCGCGGCCGAGATGCTCGCCTACGACACCCTGGTGGGCGAGTTCCGCGTCCACTACGCCGGCTTCTTCGATCCGGGCTTCGGCATCGCCGAGGCGGGCGGTCAAGGCAGCCGCGCGGTGCTGGAGGTGCGGGCGCGCGACGTGCCGTTCGTGCTGGAGGACGGGCAGGTGGTCGGGCGCCTCGTCTACGAGCAGCTCACCAGCCGGCCGGACAAGCTCTACGGCCAGGGGATCGGCAGCAACTACCAGCGTCAGACCCTCGCGCTCGGCAAGCAGTTCCGTCGCTGATCGGCAATCCGAGGTTGTGTTCCGATCGCCTGCCCCCTAGCATCGGGTGGCTGCGATGCGGGGGTACGGATCGATCATGCTTCGCCGGACGACCGCCGCCCTCCTCGCGATCCTGACCCTCGCCGCCGTGGACGCGCAGGCCCAGTCGATCCGCGGGGATCCGGACGCCGCGGGCCTCACCCCGGTCGAGCGCATCGCTTCGGAGCGGGCCGGGATCCCCCT
>JBIJED010000447.1:0-3498 GCA_044343785.1 Azospirillales bacterium
ATGGAGCGCGCGGAAGCGGGCGACGCACGCCTCCAACGTGAAATGCTCCGCGATGCGGGCCGCGGCGGCGGCCCCCATCCGCTCCCGCAGCTTGGGACGCGCGGCCAGGGTGCGCATCGCGTTCGCCACCGCGCCCGGATCGCGCGGCGGCACGACGAAGCCCGTCTCCGCCACGATGGTGCGCGCATCGCCCACATCCGTCGCGACCGCCGGAAGCCCGGCCGCCATGCCCTCCGCGACCGCGTTCGAGAACCCCTCGCCATAGGCCGAGGTGGAGACCACCATGTCCGCGGCGGCCAGGAGGCGCGGCACGTCGGGCCGATAGCCGAGGCGGATCATGTTCGGCCGGTCCGGCAGCCGCTCCGTCCCCTCCCCGATGGCGAGGCCCACGATGCCCGGCGCCTGCGCGAGGGCGGCGGCGAAGGTCCAGTGGTCCTTCATCGGGTGGAGCCGGGCGGGGAGGACGGCGACCAGCGTGTCCGGGCCGATGCCGAGTTCGCGCCGGACGGCCTCCCGCTCGGCCACGGCGGCCCGGAACGGCCGGACGTCGATCCCGTTCGGGATGACCGACGTCGCCCGGGGCCGGTAGCCGAGCCGGAGGTGGAGATCGAGGCCGGCGGTGGAGTTGGCGACCAGATGGTCCGCCTCGGCCGAGAGGATGCGGCCGAGCCGCACGGCGATGGAGTGGCCGTTGCCGCCGGACATGTCCGAGCAGCGGATCCCCCAGATCAACCGCGTGGCCGAGCGGCGCCCGGACAGAAGGAGCCCGAGCGTCGCCGCGACGTCGGCATGATGCAGCCATGTCTGGACGATGGCGGGCCGATGATGGCGGATCGCGCGCGCCATCCGCAGGAGGCCGCCGGCCGACGGCCGGCCGCGACGCATGCCGAGCGTCTCGACCGTCAGGCCCGCGGCGCGCATCTCACCGCCCAGCACGCCCTCGTCGGTCAGGCTCACGACGACGGGAGCGGGCCCGGCCTCCGCCTCCGCCCGGCCGAGACGCAGCAGGAACGTCTCCGCGCCGCCGGACCTGAGGCCGGTGATCACGTGCATGACGGGAACCGGGGGACGATTCCGCACGAGTGCCTCCACAGTCCGTCGCACAACAGAATATCTAGACATAATACTATAGATTCCCAATACGAATGTCACCACTTTTGCGCGAGGTAGAGCGACCAGCCAGAGTGCTTCCACGATCGGCTGGAAAAACTCGAAGCTTCGCGACACTGGCGGTTGTGATTACCACTGTCACCACTTTTGCGCGATCGACACACCCGCTCAGGGTGCGGATCGGCGGCCGACCCAGACGAGGTTGTTCCGCAGCCGACGGCGGAGCGGCCCCGGGGCGAGCGCGGCGAGCACCCCGACCACGGCCAGGACGGCTGCCATGACGGCGGGCGCCGGCCCCGGTCCGAAGACGCCGCAGAGCCGGGCGATCCGGTCGTCGAGGATGGTCCCGGCACCGGCGATCCGGCGGAAGCCTCGACCGGCCATGAAGGCGTCGAGGCTCTCGACGGTGAAGGCGCGGACATGCTGCCAGCGGTGGAAGTAGGTCTCCGAGACCGGGCAGTAGACGAGGCCGTCGTCCAGCCGCTCGTCGTTGGGCACGGTCACGACGATGATGCCCCCGGGCGCCAGGAGACTTCGGATCGCATCGAAGGTCTCGTCCATCTCCACGTCGAGGACGTGTTCGAGGACCTCGGACAGGACCAGCCCGTCGAACCGGCCCCGGTCGGCCTCCGCTGCGGGCAACCTGTCGACGTCGACCGCCGCAAGGCGTTCGACCGCCGGTTCGTGCACCGTCGCGACGATGCCCCCGGCGGCGAGGATGCGGGCGAGCGTCCCGTCGCCGCCGCCGAAGTCGACGACGCGCGCCCCCCGGGCCAGGTGGCGTCGCACGAGCAGCGCCACCGCACGGCCGGCGTGGAGGGAGAAGCTCCGCTCCCGCAGGGGGGTCTTCTGCACGCCGTTCCAGAACGCGCGGACGCGTTCCGGCGTCCATTCGAGGGCACGGGGGTGAGCCATCGGCCGGTCTCCACTGTCGCCGGCGCGCGCCGTGATCGGGCGACCGTCCGGCGGACGATAGGCGAACGGACGACCGATTTCACCACCGGTGGTGGATCAAAGCCCCTCCGGCGCCTCCGGCGGGTTCGTCGCCGGGGCGAAGGGCGGGCCCGCCGGAATGCGGCGGTGGGCCTCCAGCGCCCAGCGCACGGTCGGGAAGGCGAGCGCGTCCCACGGGATCTCCTCCCAGCGGAACAGCCCCACCTCGAGGCTCTCCGGCCCCGGGGCGATCGCGGGATCGTCGAGGCGGGCGCGGTAGATCAGCTGCACCTGGCTGATCCGCGTCACGTCGTAGACCGCCAGCAGCGCCTCCGGCGTGATGCGCGCCCGCGCCTCCTCCCACGCCTCGCGCACGGCGCCCGCGGCCGTCGTCTCGTTCAGCTCCATGTAGCCGGCGGGCAGGGTCCAGAAGCCGCGCCGCGGCTCGATCGCGCGCCGGCACAGGAGGATCCGGTCCTCCCAGGTCACGACGGACCCCACGATCACCTTCGGGTTCTCGTAGGCGACCCAGTCGCAGTCCGGGCAGACGAGGCGCTGGCGGTCGTCGCCGGGGGGGACGGTGCGGATGCGCGGGCCCCGCGCCGGGGTCTCGGTCTGGTCCATGGCCCATGATGGGCCGGGGGCGATCAGCCCCGCAAGCCGCCCGGCGCCCGCGCCGCCACCTCGTCCACCGCCCGGCACAGGAGGGCGAGGTCGTCCGGGCGCGAGAGGCGGTGGTCGCCGTCCTTCACCAGCGTCAGCGAAGCGTCCGCCGTCGTCAGCCGGTCGAGGAGGCGCTTCGACGTCTCCCACGGCACGTCCGGGTCGGCGGTGCCGTGCAGGAGGCGCACCGGCCCGTCGAACGCGAACGGGCCGCGCAGGACCAAGTGGTCGCGCGCCTCGGCGATCAGCGCGGCGGTGAAGTGGTAGTCCCCGTCGCCGTAGCGCGACGGGGCGGTCCACCGCCCCTCGGCCAGCACGCGTGAACGCTCGGCCGCGCCGAGTCGGCCCCAGACGAGGTCCTCGGTGAAATCGGGCGCCCCGGCCACGCCGACGATCCCCGCGACGCGGCCCGGCCGGGCGCGGGCGACCAGCAGCGCGATCCAAACCCCCATCGACGAGCCGGCGAGGACCTGCGGCCCCTCGGTCAACGCGTCCAGCACGGCCAGCGCGTCGTCGCGCCAGGTGCCCAGCACGCAGTCCGCGAACCGCCCGCCGCTCGCCCCGTGGCCGCGGTAGTCGAAGCGGACGAAGGCGCGACCCGTCGCCGCACAGTGCGCCTCCAGCGCGGTCGCCTTCTGGCCCGTCATGTCGGACCGGTAGCCGCCCAGGAACAGCACGCCCGGCGTGGCTCCCGGGGTGCGGACGCAGGCGAGGGTGGCGCCGCCCCGGTCGAGGCTGTATGGCATCGGCATGACGTCGCTCGATCAACGGTTCGGGTCCAGGGCCGACGGA
>JBIJED010000449.1:0-3480 GCA_044343785.1 Azospirillales bacterium
TCCCCCCCGGGGAGAGGGGGCGGGGGAGAGGGGACGCCGCGATGAAGCCGGGCAGATCGCTCGATTGAGATCGCTCTGGCCCTCACCACCCCCGCCCTTCCCCGCCGGCGACCGCCGTGCTTGGATGCGCCATGGAGTTCCGCGAGGACCAGATCCGGCGCTATGCGCGCCACATCATCCTGCCCGAGGTCGGGGGGATCGGGCAGGAGCGCCTTCTGGCCGCCCGCGTTCTCGTCGTGGGCGCCGGGGGGCTCGGGTCGCCGCTCCTCCTCTATCTCGCCGCGGCGGGGGTGGGGACGATCGGCGTGGTCGACGACGACACGGTCGATCTCTCCAATCTCCAGCGGCAGGTGATCCACGACGGCGCCTCGATCGGGCGGGCCAAGGTCGACAGCGCCGCCGACCGGGTCGCCGCCATCAACCCGGACGTGCGGGTGGTGCGGCACCGGATGCGCCTCGACGCGTCGAACGTCGACGCGCTGGTGGCCGACTACGACATCGTCGCCGACGGGACGGACAATTTCGCGGCCCGGTTCCTTCTGAACGACGCCTGCCATCGCGCCCGCCGGACGCTGGTCTCCGCGGCGATCCTGCGGTTCGACGGCCAGCTCTCCACCTACAAGGCGCATCTCGGCGCCGGGCACCCCTGCTACCGCTGCCTCGTCCCCGCCCCGCCGCCCGACGACGTGATCCCGTCCTGTGCGCAGGCCGGCGTGTTCGGCGCGCTGGCGGGGACGGTCGGGTCGATGCAGGCGGTCGAGGTGCTGAAGGAGATCCTCGGCGCGGGCGAGAGCCTGTCGGGCACCCTGCTTCTCTACGACGCCCTGTCGGCCGAGGTGGCGCGCGTGCGCCTGCCAAAGGATCCCCGCTGCCCCACCTGCGGGACGCCCGCGTGACGACGGGACCGGCGGGGGGCGTCCGCGGCATCGCCCTGATCGTGCAGTCGGGCGGCTACGACCGGGTCCACTACGCGCTGGTGCTGGCGGCGGCGGCGGCGGCCATCGGGCGGCCGGCGATCCTGTTCTTCACGGGCCGCGCGCTCCGGGCGCTGCTGCCCGACGGCTGGCGGACGCTCGACGCCGCCGACGACGGGACGCCGCCGACGGACCGGGACGCCGTGCTCGCCGCTCGCGGGGTGGCGGATTTCGAGACGCTGCTCGCCGCCTGCCGCGATCTCGACGTGCGGATGATCGCGTGCGAGATGGGGCTGCGGGCCGAGGGGCTGGAGGGCGCAGCCCTGAGGCCCGACCTCACGGTCGAGCGGGCGGGCGTCGTCACGCTGCTGACGGAGGCGGAGGGGGCGGTGGTGGCCCTGTGACGGCCCTCACCCCCCCTTGTGGTCGAGCGCGTAGCCCGCCGAGCGCACCGTGCGGATCAGGTCCATCTGCTCGTCCTCGTTCAGCGCCTTGCGCAGGCGACGGATGTGCACGTCGACGGTGCGCGGCTCGACGTAGACGTCGTGGCCCCAGACGAGGTCGAGGAGTTGTTCGCGCGAGAAGACACGGCCCGGGTGCTGCAAGAAGTGGCGCAGGAGCCGGAACTCCGTCGGCCCGAGGTGGATGTCGCGCCCCGATCGGCGGACGCGATGCGCGGCTAAGTCCATCGACAGGTCCTCGTAGCGCAGCATCTCCTCCGAGAGCGACGGCGTCGCCCGGCGCAGCACCGCGCGGATGCGGGCCAGCAGCTCGGTCGGGGAGAAGGGCTTCGCGACATAGTCGTCGGCCCCCGAATTGAGGCCGCGGACCCGGTCCGCCTCCTCGCCCCGGGCGGTCAGCATGATGATCGGCACCTCGCGGGTCCGCGGGCCGCGACGGAGCTGCCGGCACACCTCGATCCCGGACATCAGCGGCAGCATCCAGTCGAGCAGCACGAGGTTCGGGGGCTGCTCGCTGGCGATCAGCAACGCCTCCTCCCCGTCGGCCGCGGTGGCGACGCGGAACCCCTCCTTCTCCAGATTGTAGCGGAGAAGGGTGACGAGATCGGTCTCGTCCTCGACGATGAGGACGAGCGGCTTTCCATTGGCGGTCATGGCGTCTCCCGCGTGATCTCGGGCACCTCGACCACCGCGTAGCTGGAGGCGTCGCCCTTGGGACGGACCGTCCGCAGGTAGGTCCCGCTGACGAGGAAGTGGATCGTCTCGGCGACGTTGGTCGCGTGGTCGCCGATGCGCTCGATGTTCTTGGCGATGAAGAGGATGTGCGCGCAGGGCGTGATGTTGCGCGGATCCTCCATCATGTAGGTCAGCGTCTCGCGGAAGAGGCTGGTGTAGAGGTCGTCCAGCTCCTCGTCGCGCGACCACGCGGCGACGGCCTTGGCCACGTCGCGCTCGATGTAGGCGTCGAGCACGTCCTTCAGGATCTCCTGCACGAGCTTGCCCATCCGCGGGATCGCGGCGGCGGGGCGGACCGGCGGGACCTGGGAGAGGGTGATCGCGCGCTTGGCGATGTTGGCCGCGTAGTCGCCGATGCGCTCGATGTCGGCGGCGATCTTGAGCGCCGACAGGATCTCGCGCAGGTCGGGGCCCATCGGCTGGCGGAGCGCCAGGAGGCGGACCGTCTCGGCATCCACCTCCTTCTCGTAGGCGTCGAGGCGGGCGTCGGCGCGCACCACCTCGCCGGCCGCGTCGGCGTCCCGGGTCACCACGGCGCGGACGGCGGCCTCGATCTGGGCCTCGGCCGTTCCGCCCATCTGGGTGATCAGGTTGCCGAGCCGCTGGAGTTCCAGCGAGAACGACTTGACGATGTGTTCGGACGCGGGCACGGCGACGGCTCCCCTCTGGTGTCCGGGTGGCGCGCCCGGGATCAGCCGTAGCGGCCGGTGATGTATCCCTGGGTGCGCTCGTCCCGGGGGTTCGTGAAGATCGCGTCGGTGTCGCCCACCTCGACCATCTCGCCGAGGTGGAAGAACGCCGTGGTCTGGCTGACGCGCGCCGCCTGCTGCATGTTGTGGGTCACGATCACGATCGTGTAGTTCTCGCGGAGTTCGTCGATCAGTTCCTCGACGTGCGCGGTGGCGATGGGGTCGAGGGCCGAGCAGGGCTCGTCCATCAGGATCACCTCCGGGCTGACGGCGATCGCCCGCGCGATGCACAGCCGCTGCTGCTGCCCGCCGGACAGGCCGGTCCCCGGATCGCGGAGCCGGTCCTTCACCTCGTTCCAGAGGCCCGCGCGCTTCAGCGAACTCTCGACGATCTGGTCCATCTCGTCGGTGTTCGAGGCCAGCCCGTGGATGCGCGGACCGTAGGCGACGTTGTCGTAGATCGACTTCGGGAACGGGTTGGGCTTCTGGAACACCATCCCGACCCGTGCGCGCAGCTGCACCACGTCGATGGACGGCGCGTAGATGTCCTGCCCGTCGAGGGTGATCGTGCCCTCGACGCGGCAGATGTCGATCGTGTCGTTCATGCGGTTCAGGCTCCGCAGGAACGTCGATTTTCCACAGCCCGACGGGCCGATCAGGGCCGTCACCTTGCGCTCCGCG
>JBIJED010000450.1:0-3471 GCA_044343785.1 Azospirillales bacterium
GATGGTGGAGAGCGAGGCGAAGGAACTCTCCGAGGAGGTGATGCTGGGGGCCGTCATGTTCGGCCACCGCTCCTTCCAGCCGGTGATCCAGGCGATCATCGACCTCGCCGAGCAGTGCGCCAAGGAACCGTGGGACCTTCCCGGGGTCGCCTACGACAAGGCCGCGCTGAAGGCGCAGATGACCGCGCTCATCGGCGAGGACGTGAAGGCCGGCTTCGCCAACAAGGTGAAGCAGGTCCGCTACAAGGCGCTCGACGCCGCCAAGGCGAAGGCCAAGGACGGCCTGAAGGCCGCGTTCCCCGAGGACGCGATCGGCGAGGTCTTCAAGGAGGTCGAGGCGGACGTGCTCCGCGGCGACATCCTCGAGACCGGCCGCCGCATCGACGGCCGTGACACCAGGACGGTCCGCCCGATCGTGACCGAGGTCGGCGTGCTCCCGCGCGCCCACGGCTCGGCGCTGTTCACCCGCGGCGAGACGCAGGCGCTGGTCGTCGCCACGCTGGGCACCGGGCAGGACGAGCAGGTGATCGACGCGCTCGAGGGCGAGTACCGCGAGCACTTCATGCTGCACTACAACTTCCCGCCCTACAGCGTGGGCGAGACGGGCCGCATGGGCTCGCCGGGCCGCCGCGAGGTCGGCCACGGCAAGCTCGCGTGGCGCGCGGTGCGGCCGCTCCTCCCGGCGAAGGAGAGCTTCCCCTACACGCTGCGCGTCGTGTCGGAGATCACGGAGTCGAACGGCTCGTCGTCGATGGCGACGGTCTGCGGCGCCTCCCTCGCACTCATGGACGCGGGCGTTCCGCTGCCGCGGCCGGTGGCGGGCATCGCCATGGGGCTGATCAAGGAGCCCGAGGGCTACGCGGTCCTGTCCGACATCCTCGGCGACGAGGACCATCTCGGCGACATGGACTTCAAGGTGGCCGGCACCGAGACGGGCGTCACCGCGCTCCAGATGGACATCAAGATCACCTCGATCACCGAGGAGATCATGAAGATCGCGCTCGCCCAGGCCAAGGACGGCCGACTGCACATCCTCGGCGAGATGGCCAAGGGCCTGAACGCGCCGCGCGACGGCGTGAACCAGAATGCCCCGCGCATCACGGTCATCACCGTGCCGAAGGAGAAGATCCGCGACGTGATCGGCTCCGGCGGCAAGGTGATCCGCGAGATCGTCGAGAAGACGGGCTGCAAGATCGACATCGACGACGACGGCACGGTCAAGATCGCCGCGACCGACACCGACAAGGCCCAGGCCGCGATCGACTGGATCAAGGGCATCGTCGCCGAGCCCGAGATGAACGTCGTCTACGTCGGGACGGTCGTGAAGGTGGTCGACTTCGGTGCCTTCGTGAACTTCCTCGGCAGCCGCGACGGCCTCGTCCACGTCTCCGAGATCAAGAACGAGCGCGTGGCCAAGGTGTCCGACGTCCTGAAGCAGGGCGACAAGGTGAAGGTGAAGGTCATCGGCTTCGACGACCGCGGCAAGGTGAAGCTGTCGATGAAGCAGGTCGATCAGGAGACCGGCGAGGACATGACGAAGAAGGCGGGCTGAGGTCCGCCCCTCGGCGTGACACCGGACGGTGCGAGTCACGGTCCGGTGACACGCCGGGGCTTTTCGGTTACGAGTTGAGCATGTCCGAAGCGACCCTCGACCGTGATCTCGACACCGTCCTCGACCGGCTCCGGCGTCACCGGACCGCGTTGAGGGACGCCGGCATCGTTCATGTGTCGGTCTTCGGTTCGGTCGCGCGCGGTGAGGCGGGACCGGCCAGCGACGTCGATCTCCTGGTCGAGTTCGCCGAGGGCGAGGCGCCCGACCTCTTCCGCTACGCGGAACTCCGCCGGGCCATCGCCGACTGGCTGCCCGGCGCGGACGTCGTGGACCGTGGCTCGCTCCTCCCTCTCCTCGAGGAGGACGTGTTCCGCGATGCCGTCCGGGCCTTCTGACCCTTCGGCGTCGGACGCGTTCTGGATCGCGGACATCCTCGGAACCGCGGCACTCGTCGAAACCTTCGTCCGTGATTCGTCGCCCTCCGCGTTCCTTACGGACGCGAAGACGAGTTTCGCCGTCCGGTACGCGCTCCTGTCCATTTCGGAAGCGACGCGTCGCCTGTCGTCAGATCTGAAGGCCCGTCACCCCGACATTCCGTGGCGCGGCATCGCGGATCTGGGAAACGTCTATCGGCACGAGTATCACCGGGTGAGCGATGCCGTGGTCTGGCGCACCGCGACCGACGCCCTCCGGCCGCTCGTCGAGGCGATGCGGTCGGAGCGATCCCGATCGCGCGCCGATCCCGCCGATCCGTGAAGGGATGGACGCCCATGCCCCGCGCCGACTTCCGCCACCTCTGCCCGCTGCGCGTCCGCTATGGCGAGACCGACGCGCAGGGCGTGGTGTTCAACGCCAACCACCTCCTCTACTACGACGTCGCGATCACCGAGTACCTGCGGGCGCTCGGCTGGGACTATCGCGCGCACATCGCGACCGGCGTCGACTTTCACACCGTCCGCACGGTTGTGGAGTACAAGGCGCCGATCCGCTTCGACGACGAGATCGAGGTGGGCGTCCGGCCGGGGCGCGTCGGCAATTCCAGCCTGACCTGGGCGCTGGAGATCCATCCCAAGGGCGAGGACCGGCCGCTCGCGACGGGCGAGGTCGTGTGGGTGAACACCGACCAGGCGACCCACCGGCCGACTCCGGTGCCCACGGACCTGCGGGCCGCCATCGCGCGGTTCGAGGCCGGCGGATGAGGCGGTGTCCGCTGGCGTCGGAGGCCGGGTTCGGCTAAGGATGCGGCCATGCTCACGATCCCTCCGGTCATCGGCCATCGCGGCGCCAAGGACTTCGCGCCGGAGAACACGCTCGCCTCCCTGCGCGAGGCGCATCACCAGGGCGCCACCTGGGTCGAGGTCGACGTCAAGCTGACGTCGGACGGCCGCCCCATCCTGATGCACGACGACCGGCTGGACCGGACGACCGACGGAACCGGTCCGGTCGCGGACCGCTCGCTGGACGAGATCCGCCGGCTGGACGCCGGGCGCTGGTTCTCGGCCTCCTTCGCGGGCGAGCGGGTGCCGACCCTGGAGGAATGCCTCGACCTCGTGCTGACGCTCGGCCTCGGCATCAACCTCGAGATCAAGCCGTGCCCCGGCCGGGCGCGGGAGACGGCGGAGACGGCGCTGGCCGTCGCCCACCGGATGTGGCCGGCCGACCGTCCGCCGCCGCTCGTCTCAAGCTTCTCGGTCGAGGCGCTGGAGGCGGCGATGCGCGTCCGGCCCGACTGGCCGCGCGGCTATCTCACGAGCGGCCTTCCTCGCGACTGGCGGGAGACGGCCGAACGGCTGGACGCCGCCACGGTGAACATCGACCACCGCAAGGAGACGCCGGCCAGCGTCCGGGCGATCCGGGAAACCGGCCGCCCCGTTCTCGCGTTCACGGTCAACGAGGGCGCCCGGGCACGGGAACTGATC
>JBIJED010000451.1:0-3469 GCA_044343785.1 Azospirillales bacterium
GGGGACGCGGCTGCCACCTCGCGCAAATCCACTCCCCTCCCGCCGGGGGGGGGAGGGGACGCGGCTGCCACCGCGCGCAAATCCACTCCCCTCCCCCCCCCGGGGGGAGGGGCTGGGGGAGAGGGGGGCTGCGCCGCCGCGGACCTCATCCCCCGAACACCTCGGCCACCGCCCGCTCGACGCGGGCGGCCGATCCCGAATCGTCCAGCGGATCGCGGCGCAGGCGATGGCCCAGAACGCCCGGCGCCACCTTGCGGATCTCGTCGTCGCCGACCGTCCCGGCCCCTTCCAGCGCCGCGAGCGCGCGGGCGGCGCGGGTGAGGGTGAGTTCGCCGCGCAGCCCGTCGGTGCCGAGCGCCATGCACAGCCGCGCCATCCGCTCCAGCGCCGCGTCGGGCACCGCGACCGTGGCGACCGCCGCGCGGGCCTTGGCGATGCGGCGGGCGAGCCGCGCCTCCTCCTTCGCCCAGGCCGCGACGAAGGCCGCAGGGTCGCGGTCGAAGGCGTCGCGGCGGCGCACCACCTCGATCCGCTCGGCGATGCTGTCGGGCGTGCGCACGTCGACCGCGAGGCCGAACCGGTCGAGGAGCTGGGGCCGAAGCTCCCCCTCCTCCGGGTTGCCGCTGCCGACCAGCACGAAGCGCGCGGGGTGGCGCACGCTGAGGCCCTCGCGCTCGACCACGTTCTCGCCCGACGCCGCCACGTCCAGCAGCAGGTCGACGATGTGGTCCTCGAGCAGGTTCACCTCGTCGATGTAGAGGAAGCCGCGGTGGGCGCGGGCCAGGAGCCCCGGCTCGAACGCCTTCTCGCCGCGGGTGAGCGCGCGTTCGAGGTCGAGCGCGCCGACGACGCGGTCCTCGGTGGCGCCGAGCGGCAGGTCGACCACCGGAACGGGGATCTTCACCGCCTTGGGCGGCCCGTCGGCCCGGCGCGCGCGGCAGTCGTCGCACAGGCCCCCGGCACCCGCGGGGTCGCAGCCGTAGCGGCAGCCCTCGACCGCCTTCATCGGCGGCAGGAGGGCCGCCAGCGCACGGACGGCGGTCGACTTGCCGGTGCCGCGGTGGCCGAAGACCATGACGCCGCCGACCGCGGGATCGACGGCCGCGACCAGCAGCGCCTCCTTCATCGCCGCCTGTCCCACGATGGCGGTGAAGGGGAACGGCGGGCGGCGCGGCGCCAGAGGAACCGACTGGGGGGCCGGGCGGGGGGCCGGGCGCGCGGGCGCGGGCCGGTCGAGCGTGGCGGGCACGGGATCGCCGAGGGGGGCCATCAGGACCTCACGAAACCGAAGAGATGGGCGAGATCCTTGAAGAAGATCCGCACGTGGGCCATCGGGTCGGAGCGGACCAGCTCCTTGTTCATGTAGGACTGCCACGTCAGGCGCTGGACGTCCTTGTCGCGGCAGATCTTCACGAAGCTCTCGCGGCGCTTGTCGCTCGAGTACCAGAAGTGCTGCATGATCCCGAGGATCCAGAAGACGCGGCCGTGCGCCTTCATGAAGGTCCTGCGGGCGCCGGCCAGCGCCCGGACGTTCCCGGTTTCCAGCGCCTCCTCGATCGCCTCGGCCGCGAGCCGCCCGCCCAGCATGGCGTAGTAGATCCCCTCGCCCGACGCAGGCGCGACCACGCCGGCCGCGTCGCCGGCCAGCAGCACGTTGCGCCCGTCGTCCCAGCGCTTCAGCGGGCGCAGCGGGATGGGGGCGCCTTCCTTGCGGATCGTCTCGGTCGCCGCGAGGCCGGTGTCGGCGCGCAGCGTCGCGACCGCGGACTTCAGCGAAAAGCCCTTGTGCGCGCTGCCGGTGCCGCCCCTGGTACCAGACGTCGCAGCGCTTGGGCTCGAGGTCGGCGCCGACCGCGGCGTCGGGCGTGCGCACGATCTCGTGGTAGGCGAAGACGAAGGGCACCTTCTCCTGCGGCAGCACGGCGCGGCCGACGGCGGAGTTCGCCCCGTCGGCCCCGATGACGAAGCGGGTGCGGGTGCGGCGCGTGGCGCCCGACACCTTCTCGGTCCAGACGACCGTCACGGTGCCGTCGTCGTTGCGCTCCAGCCCCTCGAAGGTGCCGTCGGCGCGCTCGGCCCCGGCGGCGCCCGCGCGGGAGCGGAGCCAGGGGTCGAAGTGCTCGCGGTCGACCATGCCCACGTAGCCGCCCTCGTCGATGGGCATGTCCACCCGCTGGTCCTTGGGCGAGATCATGCGGGCGGAATTCACCTTGGCGACGAGCATCCCCTCGGGGATCTCGAAGTCGCGGATGGCGCGGGGCGGGATGGCGCCGCCGCAGGGCTTGATGCGCCCCGCCCGGTCGAGCAGGAGCACCTTGCGGCGCTTCCTCGCCAGATCGGCCGCGGCGGTGGCGCCCGCCGGGCCGCCGCCCACCACCACAACGTCGTGGATCGCGTCGAACATGGGTCAGGCTCCCGCCGGTTCGTGGGTTGCCGTGTCACGGGGGACCGCCCGGGCGAGGCCGAGGCGGGCGAAATCGAGCCGCGAGGCCATCAGGGCGGCGGCGACGAACATCAGCCCCTCGCCGACGAAGACGGCGGCGTAGGCGGTGGCGGGGTCGGCGATCACGAGACGCGCGCCGTCCACCGCCATCGTGCCGAGGAAGCCGCCGATGCCGAAGGCGACGGCCTGCGCCGCCCCCCAGATGCCCATGCGCAGGCCCTCGCGCCGGGCCTGCCCCTGCCCCACCCGCTCCATCATCGAGCCGATGGCGGCGACGGCGTAGGCGCCGTTGCACAGGCCCAGCAGGAAAACCGTCTCGCGCACCGGCCAGCCGGGGCCGTAGAGGCCGCCGATGCCCACCAGCGCGAGCGCTCCGGCGGACGCCATGCAGCCGCCGATCATCCAGCCGCGAAGCGCCCCCGGGCGGCGACGCCCGACGACGGTCCCGGCGAGGCCGACGACGATCATGCCGAGCAGCACGCCGAAGTGCTGGACGCCCGACAGCCGCGTGGTCTCGCCCGGGGTCATCGCGAAGACGAGGCCGGCCCAGGGCTCGAGGATCAGGTCCTGGGCGCTGTAGGCCAGCATGGAGACGAAGACGAAGATCGCGAAGCCGCGCGACGCGGGCTCGGCCCACACCTCGGCGAGTGCTGCGCGGAAGTCCGACGCCGAGGCCTGGCGCGGGGCCGCCTCGGCGGCGTCGCCCGCGTGCCCCTCGAGGCCCCAGAGCGCCACGGTCGTGAGGAGGACGGCGGCGATGCCGACCCCCGTCGCCACGGCGATCAGCCGCTCGGGCGAATAGGGGTCGAGGAGCCGGCCGGTGACCGCGGCGGTGACGATGAAGCCGACGATCATGAGCACCCACGTCACGGTCGCCGCGGCCGGGCGCCGGTGGGGTGCGACGCGCTTGGCCATCAGCACGAGGAGCGAGGTGCCCGACGCGCCGACGCCGACGCCGATCGCCAGGAAGGCGAGCGTGGCGAGCGCCAGGCCCGCGAACGGGGCGGCGGGGATCATGCCGATGGC
>JBIJED010000486.1:0-3216 GCA_044343785.1 Azospirillales bacterium
GTTGGACCGTCCGTCGGCCAGGATCGTGAGGTTGAGGACGGGCGAGACGAGGTCCATCCGCTCGGCCCGGATGCGTCCGCCGAGCAGGGGCAGCAGCGCCACGCGGAGATCGAGCCGCGCGAGGGTGAGGAGATCGCCCGCGCCCTCGGTGCCGGGAGCGCCGCCGACGCCGAGCCGCTCGATCCGAAGCGCGGGCGTCGGCAGGAGGCGCAGTCCGACCTGGCCCTCGATGCGGACGTGCCGCCCGGCGGCCTCGGAGAGCGCCTCGGCCAGGGCCGCACGGTAGTCCGACCAGTCGATGAGCGGCGGGATCACGGCCAGTGCGCCGACCAGGACGGCGAGCAGGACCACGACACCCACGACGAATTTCTTCACGCGCCACACTCCGCCGCGTCGCAGGAGGGTCCCGCCGGGGCAATGCCGACGTCGGCATTGTCCGTCGCGACCGATGCGCTACCCTAACCGCTCGCCGCGGATCCGGGAAACCCCGCCGCGGCCCCGGAGAGGACGAGCATGGGTGACCTGATCAACCTCAACAAGGTCCGCAAGGCCCGCGCCCGCCGGGAGGCGGAGGAGACGGCGGCGGCGAACCGGGTGCGCTTCGGGCGCACCGGGGCGGAGAAGGCGAGGGTCCGGGCCGAGACCGACCGGGACGCGCGGCGTCACGAGGGGCACGCGCTGGGGCCGGACGGCCGGGACCGCGACGGCCCCCCGGACCGGGACGGCGGCTGACCCGCCGGGCGCGGCCTCATCCCCGCTGGCGCATCCGTTCGCCGAACGCGACGATGGTCCGTTGGAGGCCCTCGGTGTCGCCCGCCAGCTCCTCGCTCACCTGCAGCATGTGACCGGCGCTCGTTCCCGTGCGCACGGCGGCGTCCGTCACCTCGTGGATGGTGTGCAGCACGGCCTGGGTTCCGCGCGCCGCCTCCTGCACGTTGCGGCTGATCTCAGCCGTGGCGGCGCCCTGCTCCTCCATGGCCGCGGCGACGGTGGTCACGGTCGCGTCGATGTCCACGATGGCGGCGGCGATGCGGCGGATCGCGGCGACGGTGCCCTCGGTCTGGGTCTGCATGTCGCCGATCTGGGCGCTGATCTCCTCGGTCGCGCGGCCCGTCTGCGCGGCGAGGTTCTTGACCTCCTGCGCGACCACCGCGAAACCGCGCCCGGCCTCGCCGGCCCGCGCGGCCTCGATGGTCGCGTTGAGGGCCAGGAGGTTCGTCTGTGAGGCGATGTCCGAGATCAGTTTCACCACCTCGCCGATGCGCTGCGCGGCCCGGGCGAGGCCCTCGACCTGGGCATTCGTCGTCTCCGCCTCGCCCGCCGCGTCCCGGGCCGCGGCGCTGGCGACGCCGATCTGGCGGTTGATCTCCTGGATCGAGGCGGTCAGCTCCTCCGCCGCGGCGGCGACGGTCTCCACGTTCGCCGTCGCCTCGCCCGCCGCCGCCGCCACCTCGGTCGTCCGGCGCGTCGCGTCGTCCGCGCTCTCGGCCATCCCGCGGGCGTCGACGCTCAGGTTGGCCACCCCTTCCTGAAGCCGTGTGACGACCGCGGCGACCGTCTCGTTCAGGTCGGAAACGAGGCGGTCGCGGGTGGCCTGCCGCTCCCTGGCGGCGGCCTGCCGCGTCGCCTTGCTCTCTTCCTCCAGCCGGGCGACCTGGGCGGCGTTCTCCTTGAACACGGTCACCGTCCGCGCCATCGCGCCGACCTCGTCGCGGCGGTCGCTGCCGGGCACGTCGACGGCGAGGACGCCGTCGGCCAGCGCCCGCATGGCGCCGGTCAGCGCGTGGATCGGACGGGTGATCGATCGCACGCTCCAGAAGCCGTATGCCGCCCCGATCACGATGTTGGCGAGGTTGCCGACCACGAGGAACAGGAGCGCCATCAGCCGGGTGCCGTCGAGTGCGGCCAGCCGGCGTTCCAGCATCCTGTCGATCGCGGCGTTCCCGGCGTCGCCCGCCGCGTCGAGCCCGTCGCGGGCCTCGATCATCCGTGCCCGCGCGCCGATCGTCGCCTCGAACGCCGCGAGCACGTCGTCGGCGAGCGCACGGATCCGGACGAAGGCCGCCCGTTCCGGCCCTTCCCGTTGGCCCGACGCCCCCGTCTCGGTCGCCGCGCGCAGGCCGGTCAGCGCCTGTCGGACCTGCGCCTGGACCGAGATGTCGGCGGTCCGTCGCCACTCGTAGGCGAGCGCCCGGAGTTCGGCGCCGATACGCCCCACCTGGGTCGCGGCCTCGTTGGCAGAGCGGGCGACCGTGAGGGGCTCCTGCTGATCCGCGGCGGACCGGACGGCGCGATCGGCCACGGCGAGCAGCCGGGCCGAAAGCCCCTCGATCTCCGCGAAGAGATCGGCGATGACCCGCTGGCGCGCGGCGACGAGGGCTTCGAGCCCCGAGGCACCCTGCGCGACGCGGGCCGCCGCCTGTTCCACGTCGGTGATCTGGTCCGCGAAGGCGGGAAGTCGGCCGCGGATCGCGGCGATGGCGCCGGCGATCGCCGGCGGGCCCGGTGCGCGGACCGCCTCGGTCAGTTCCGCGAGGCGGAAGCGGACGGAGTCGGGCCCGGCCTCCCCCGTCCGGAAGACCCTTTCCTCGAGCCGCAGCCGGAGGACCGCGCCCTCGATCGCGGCGAGGGCGGCGGATTCGGCCGCACCCCCCGGCCGGACCGACAGTCCGTCCGCGCCCAGCGCGTCGCTCGTGTTCGAAAGGCGCTGCCGCACCCGGGCCAGCTCGCTGCGGGCGGTCCGGTCGGCGTCGACCAGGGCCACCAGCCGCGCCGTCTCCCCATCCAGCGCACCGACGCCGTTCCCGATGCGGCCGGTCGCATCGGCCTCGGCGCCCGTGCCGACGGTCCCGAGCAGATGGCGGGCGGAGGCGGCCATGTCCGCCACCACCTTCGGGAGCCGGTCGAGGTCGCTGCGGTCCGCCCGACGCTGCCCGGCCAACGACGCCTCGAGCTCGCGCAGGAGGACGAGGCCCGACGAGACCCGTTCGACCGCGAGCGCCGTCGTCCGCGCGGCATCGGCCGCCTGGTTGGCCCGGTCGGACACGCGCAGCGCGCGCTGATAGACGGCGGTGTTGTCGAATTCGACGTCGCGCGCGCGGCGCGCCAACTCCTGCAGACCCTCGTCGATCCGCCGCGCCTCACGCGCGAGGTCGGCCGCAGCGGCGGCATAGGGGGCGATCCCGCGTTCGAAGCGGTCGATGGCGGCGGTGACCG
>JBIJED010000435.1:0-3561 GCA_044343785.1 Azospirillales bacterium
CGCGCGGCCGACCGTCTCAGCGGCCACCGAAGCGTCCGCCTTCTCGAGTCCGGCGGCGGCGACGCGGGCGTCGACGAACCGGTTGCGCGTTTCCTCGGCCCGGACGGTCGCCTGCACGCCCGCATCGAAGGTCGTCAGTCCGATCCAGGCCGATCCGCTCACGAGCAGCGTGGTCGCGAGGACGATCCCGTAACCGAGAACGATGCGGCGACCGATGCTTCCGGTCGCAAGGGAAGTGAGCCAATTCATCAAGGGTGCCCCGGCAACGCGGCGTCCGACGCGCCGCCGCGTGAGGCGGCACTCTTAAGGCGGAACGGGCCGAAGAACAAGTTTTGATTGTTCTTCGGTGTTCAATGTAATGTGACGAGTTGTTGCTGGTTCAGAGCCGCCGGGCCTCCTCGCGCAGGACGAACTTCTGGATCTTGCCCGTGGAGGTCTTCGGCAGGCCCGTGAAGACGACCGTCCGCGGGCATTTGAAATGGGCGAGGTGCTTGCGGCAGAAGGCGATGATGTCGTCGGCCGAGGCCGTGGCCCCGTCGCGCAGGGTCACGAAGGCGCAGGGCGTCTCGCCCCATTTCTCGTCCGGACGGGCGACGACGGCGGCCTCGAGCACCGCCGGATGGCGGTAGAGGACGCCCTCCACCTCGATCGTCGAGATGTTCTCGCCGCCGGAGATGATGATGTCCTTCGAGCGGTCCTTGATCTCGACGTAGCCGTCGGGGTGCCGGACGGCGAGATCGCCGGTGTGGAACCATCCGCCGGCGAACGCCTCCTCCGTCGCCTTCGGGTTCTTCAGATAGCCGCGCATCACGATGTTTCCGCGCATGAAGATCTCGCCCATCGTCTCGCCGTCCATCGGGACCGGACGCAGGGTGACGGGATCGGCCACCATGATCCCCTCCTGCACCACGTAGGCGACGCCCTGGCGTGCCTTCAGCGCCGCCCGCTCGGCCGGCGGGCGGGCGTCCCACTCGTCGTGCCAGGCGCAGACGACCGCGGGGCCGTAGACCTCGGTCAGGCCATAGACGTGCGTGACGTCGAAGCCCATGCCCTCCATGCGCTCGATCACGGCGGCGGGCGGGGCGGCGCCGGCGGTCATCATCCGGACGCCGCGGGCGATGTCGCGCCGCTGCTCGGCGGGCGCGTTCGCGATCAGGCCCATGACGATCGGCGCGCCGCACATGTGGGTCACGCCCTCGTCCGCGATGGCGTCGTAGATCGCCTTCGCCTCCACCCGGCGGAGACAGACGTGGGTGCCGGCCATGGCGGTGACGGTCCAGGGGAAGCACCAGCCGTTGCAGTGGAACATCGGCAGCGTCCACAGATAGACCGGATGGTGCGGCATGGCCCAGGTGATCACGTTGCCGAGCGCGTTCAGGTAGGCGCCGCGGTGGTGATAGACGACGCCCTTCGGGTTGCCGGTGGTGCCCGACGTGTAGTTGAGCGCGATGGCCCGCCATTCGTCGTCGGGCAGCGGCCAGTCGCCGTCGGGATCGCCTTCCGCGAGGAGCTGCTCGTAGGTCAGCGCGCCGATGAGCCTGCCGCCGCGGGCGAGCGGATCGTCGATGTCGACGACCAGCGGTCGGCGCGACGGATCGATCCGCTCGACGGCCGGGCCGATGACGTCGGCGAACTCCCGGTCGGTCAGCAGGACCCGCGCCTCCCCGTGCTCCAGGATGAAGGCGAGCGCCTCGGCGTCGAGGCGGACGTTGAGCGCGCAGAGCACGCCCCCCGTCATCGGCACGCCGAACGTCGCCTCGAACGCCTCGGGGATGTTCGGCGCCATGACCGCCACCGTGTGCCCCCGGCCGACGCCGCGCCGCGCCAGCGCCGACGCCAGCCGGCGGCAGCGGGCCGCCGTCTCGGCCCAGGTGCGCCGCACCGGGCCGTGGACCACCGCGGTCCGGTCCGGGAAAACGGCCGCCGTCCGGGCGAGGAACGAGACCGGTGACAGGGGAACGTGGTTGGCGGCGTTGCGGTCGAGGCCGGTCTCGTAGGGCGCGTGTGCGGTCATGGCGGTTCCTCCTCCCGTGGCGGCCGGAGCGTGTCGGAAATCGGCCGCGAATAGAAGGCCCCTGCGCCGTCCTTCCGAACCGCGCGCCGCCTCGGCTATCCTCCGGTCCGCGCGGGCCGGTGGGACGGGGCACCCTTGGACATCGACGAGATCATCCTCCTGACCGGCCCGACCCCCGGTGGGGTCATCGGCGACTTCCTCCGCAGGCTCCGCCCCGGCCTCCGCGTGACGGTCGCGCCGACCCTGCGCGCCCTCGAGGCGCAGGCCGACCGTTTCGGACCCCGCGTCCGGCTCGTCGCCTTCACCACCGGGCTGATCGTGCCGGCCCGCGTGCTCGATGCGCTCGGCGGGCCGGCGTACAACATCCATCCCGGCCCTCCCGAACACCCGGGGAGCTTCCCCGACGTCCACGCGCTCATGGCGGGCGACGCCCGGTTCGGCGCGACGCTGCACGTCATGCACGCCCGCGTGGACGCGGGGCCGATCGTGGACGTGGCGATGTTCGACGTGCCGCCCGGCGCGGACCGCCCCTGGCTGGCAACGCGGGCCATGGGTGCGGCCGCGGACCTGATGCTCGGCTGGGGGGCGCGGCTCGCCGGCGACGCCGCCCCCCTCCCGGTCCGGACCGACCTTTCCTGGGCTCCGGGGAAATGGCGCCGGGCCGACCTGACGGCGCTGACGCGGATCGACGCCGCCATGACGGCGGAGGAGGTGGAGCGCCGCGCCCGCGCCGTCCTCGGCGGGACGCTGGGGACCCTCCTGCTCGAGTGGAACGGGCGCCGGTTCCGCTTCGAGCCCGACGGCCCGGACCCGGACCTGCACCCGTTCAGCTGACGTCGTTCAGCCGGCGGCGCCCTTCACATGTCCCTCCGGCAGGTCGGCGGCGATGGCCCGGTCCCGTCCCCCCCGCTTCGCACGGTACATCGCCGCATCGGCCCGCCCGAGCATCGCCTCGGAAGAGGCGTCGCCCGGATGGAGTTCCGCGACCCCGACGCTGACGGTCAACATGGATAAATGGGTCGCATGCGGCAGGGCGACCGCGTGGGCCGTGGCGCGGATCCGGTCCGCCGTCAGCATCGCGCCCGCCAGGGGCGTCCCGGGCAGGAGGAGCGCGAACTCCTCGCCGCCGATCCGTCCGACGATGTCGATCGACCGCAGGGTCCGGGTCATGCCCTCCGCGAACCGGTGCAGCACCTGATCGCCGCCCGCATGGCCGGCGCGGTCGTTGATCTGCTTGAAGTGGTCGATGTCGACGATCATCGCCGACAGCGCGTCCCGGAACCGCCGCGCCCGACGCACCTCCCGGTCGGCCGCGCCCATGAAGGCGCGGCGGTTGGCGATGCCGGTCAGCGGATCGGTCATCGCGAGCCGGTTCAGCTCCGCCTGCGTCCGCGCGTGGCGCATGTCGCCGGCCACCTGACGGGCGAAGATCGCGATCACCTCGACGATCCGGGGCGAAGGCGTGGGGGCGGCGAAGAAGATCGCGATCTCGCCCATCGGCGTGCCGTCGTCGTCCGCGATCGGCACGAGGCGGAGGTCGGCCGCCG
>JBIJED010000561.1:0-2693 GCA_044343785.1 Azospirillales bacterium
CGATGGTGCCGGGGACGCCGAGGATCGTCGGAACCGATGCCACCGACGGCGTTCCGTCCGGGCGCGCATGGATGGCCAGCGGCACCCCGTCGTCGGCCGATCGGCTCTCGGGCGGGCGGAAGGTGAGGGCGACGAAGGTGGTGTCCAGCGTCGTCGCGAGGACCGAGACCACGGCCTCATAGAGGGACAGCCCGGCCAACCCCGCGGTCGCGTCCGCAAGTCGCCAAAGGAGCCGGTCCGCGTCGGCGGGTCTTGGGCCGTGGGCGTGTCGCACGATGGTTGATTAACGCAGAAATCGATCCGTTTCCACCGGGAAATGCAACCTTAGGTCATTTGCGTGCTCAGCCGTCCCCGAAGACGCCGGTCCAGGCGTGGCGCAGCGCCGCGTCGACCTCCTCGGGCGAGACGAGATGCCCGAGCGCGTGCATCGAGGTCACGCCGTGCCCGCGGATGCCGCAGGGCACGATGCCGCGGAAGCGTTCGAGGTCGGGATCGACGTTCAGCGCGACGCCGTGGAACGTGACCCACTGGCGCACGCGCACGCCGATCGCGGCGATCTTGTCCTCCGTCCCCGGCAGGGCGCCGTAGGGGCGCCGGTCCACCCAGATGCCCACCCGTCCGTCCCGCCGTTCGCCGCGGATGGCGAACAGCGCGAGGGTGTCGATCAGCCAGGCCTCCAGGTCGTGCACGAAGGTCCGCAGGTCCGCCCGGTCCCGGCGGCGCAGGTCGAGCATCACGTAGCCGACCCGCTGGCCGGGCCCATGGAAGGTGAACTGTCCGCCGCGCCCGGTGCGCACGACGGGCACGCCGCCGGCGTCGAGCAGGTCCTCGTCCCGCGCGCTGGTGCCCGCCGTGTAGACGGGCGGGTGCCCGAGGAGCCAGACGAGTTCCGGCGCCGTCCCCTCGCGGATCGCGGCGACGCGCGCCTCCATCGCCGCGACCGCTGCCGCATAGGGGACGGGCTCGTCGGTGACGCGCCATTCGAGACCTGATGACAGGATGGCCATGGGAGGGTCGGACCGGATCGTCGGGGCGGGTGAGGACTTGCGGCGCCTCGGAGGGGTGTCAATATGGAGCGCGTCGCGGGTCGGGGTGTTTCGTGCCTTGATCGTGTCGGGGAGATTTGGTATCCCCGCCCAGCCCGATGGACTTGCGGTCGTGGCGGAACTGGTAGACGCGCAGCGTTGAGGTCGCTGTGGGCTAACCCCCGTGGAAGTTCGAGTCTTCTCGACCGCACCAAACCTTCGACGGCGATCGATCGAAACGCCCCGGCGGCTCCTCACCGCCGGGGCGTTTCGCGTTCAGGCCGCGGGTCAGTGGGCTTAACCCGTCGGTAACCATGGTCCGCATAGGGTCCGGTCCATCGAAGGGGATCCGACCATGACCAGCGCCTTCTGGGCTCTTCTTTCGTTCTATCTGTTCTTCGCGGCCGTGGCGGTCTTCCGCCGTCCGTTCGCCTTCGAGCGGCGCGGCGTCCGCGGTACGGCCGTCGTCTGTCTCGCGGCGCTCGGCTACGCGGCGATCTGGCCGGTGGTGGCGATCGTCGAGGGGACCGACCCGGACTGAGGCCCGCGGGGCCTCACTCCCCGTCGAGCGCGAACACGTGGACGGTGGCCTCGCGTCCGGCCGCGTAGTTGAGCCCGCCGACGATGGCGAGACCGAACGACCCGCGCCCCGCCGCCTCCAGCCGCCGCTGGAACGGCCCCAGCTGCCGTTCCTCGACCAGCGCGAGCGCGCATCGGTCGCCGGACAGCAGGTGCTCCGCCGCCGCCGCCCCGTTCCGGACGAGTCGCGTGCCGGTGCCCAGCAGGAAGACGAGGCTCGGCTCGGAGTAGCCGGCGGTGGCGATCGCCGGCGCCGCGCAGCCGTCGGCGAGGTCGATGGCCGCGACCGTCCCGGCGAGGTTGCGGCTGATCCAGAGCGTGTCGAGCGCCGGGAGGACCCGCACGTAGGCGGTGGGATAGAGCGCGAGTGCCGCGACGAGGAAGGCGCCGACCGCGGGCGCCGGCCGGGCGCGCCGGACGAGCATCAGACCCGCCGCGACCGCGGCGCAGACGACGACCACCCCCGCCGCCGCGATCGGGTCGAAGCCCGCCGGGTCGAAGGCGAGAAGGACGAGGCCCGCCGCCTCCCACATCGGCGCGGCCGCGAAGGCGACGGCGAGGAGCACGGTCGGAACCGCGCCGAGCGCGAGGCCGATCCACCAGGCCCGCCGCCCCGGACGCCGGTCGAGGGTGTCGTAGCCGGCGAACAGCGCCGCCGCCGCCAGCATCGCCACCGCCGGGAACGCCGGCATGACGTAGTGCAGCAGCTTCACCGGCGTGATCTCGAACACGAGCCACGTCGGCACGATCCAGGCGAGGCAGAAGCGAACGGCGGGCTCGCGCCGCCGCTTCCACGCCCAGGGCAGCGCGAACACGGTCAGCGCGGCGAAGGGCCAGAACGTCAGCATGTGGGTCAGGACGTAGTATCCCGGCCAGAAGACGTGGGCCACCTGCTCGCCGAAGAGCTTGCCGAGGAAGTCACCGCCGACCGACGCCTCGAAGAACTCGCCGCGGCTGACGACCGTGATCGCGACCAGCCAGGGCAGGACGATCAGGGCCGCGAAGGGAACGCCGACCAGCGGGCGCAGTTCGCGCATCCAGCCGCCACGCCGGTCCGCGACCAGCAGGCCGACGACCGTCGCGCCGACG
>JBIJED010000452.1:0-3449 GCA_044343785.1 Azospirillales bacterium
CGCCGCGGGACACAAGTTCGGCCGCGGGCACGTGATGGTCTGGAGCGGGCGGCGGATGACCGGCGCGGCGCGGCTCGCCGCGCGTGCCGCCCAGCGGGCCGGCGCCGGTCTCGTCACCGTCGCGGGCCCGGAGGAGGCCGCCGCGGTCCACCGGCCCGTCCTCGACTGCATCATGGTCCGGTCGGTGGCCGGTCCGGCCGCGGTGGCGCGGCTCCTCGCCGACCGCCGGATCACCGCCGCCGTCGTCGGGCCCGGCGCGGGACGGGGGCCGATGACCCGGCTGGTGGTCGAGGCCGCCGCCTCGACCGGCACGACGCTCGTCCTCGACGCCGATGCGCTGTCCGTCTTCGCCCGGGATCCCGACGCGCTCGCCCGCATCCTCGCCGGACGGTCCGCGGTCGTGACCCCGCACGAGGGAGAGTTCGCCGCCCTCTTCGGCACCGTCGCGGGCGGCAAGCCGGCGCGGGCCCGGGCCGCGGCCGTCCGGCTCGGCGCTGTGGTGTTGCTCAAGGGGCCGGACACCGTGATCGCCGCGCCGGACGGCCGTGTCGCGATCAACGCGAACGCGCCGGCCGATCTCGCGACCGCCGGTTCGGGCGACGTGCTGGCCGGCATCGTGGGCGCGCTGGCGGGGCAGGGGGCCGACCCGTTCGACGCCGCCTGCGCGGCGGTCTGGCTCCATGGCGAGGCGGGCCGGCGGGCCGGTTTCGGCCTGGTGGCCGACGACCTGCCGCCGCTCCTTCCCGCGGCGTTCCGGGCCGCACGGACCTGAGGCATGGAATTCGGGTGTTGCCGGGTCTTCCGTCCAACTGCTATATCCGCCACTCCCGACGTCCGGCGGGCCGTGGGACGGCGTTCGCGTTGCCATGAGCGGGCGTGGCGGAACTGGTAGACGCGCCGGATTTAGGTTCCGGTGACTTCGGTCGTGTGGGTTCAAGTCCCTCCGCCCGCACCAGGCCCGCCGGCCGTCGAATGCCCATCAGGTCCGCCGGGACCGTCCACACCTGACCCCGATCCAGAGATGCAGATCACCGAGACCGCCGCCGAAGGCCTGAAGCGCGAGTTCACCGTCGTCGTCGCGGCGAGCGACATCCAGTCGCGCGTCGACGCCCGGCTGTCCGAACTCGGCCGTCAGGTGCGCCTCCCCGGCTTCCGCCCGGGCAAGGTGCCGATGCCGATCCTGAAGAAGCGGTACGGGCAGACGGTGCTCGGCGAGGTTCTCGAGCAGACCGTCAACGACGGCGCCTCGCAGGCGATCCAGGACAAGGGCCTGAAGCCGGCCCTCCAGCCGAAGATCGAGGTGACGAAGTTCGAGGAGGGCACCGATCTCGAATACAGGGTCGCGGTCGAACTCCTGCCGGAAATCACGCCTCCGGACTTCGCCGCGATCGTGCTCGAGCGGCTCGTGACCCCCGTGGCCGAGACGGCGATCGACGACGCGCTGGGCCGCCTCGCCCAGAGCCGCCGCACCTCCGAGCCGGTCGCCGAGGCGCGGCCGGCGGAGAACGGCGACATCGTCGTGATCGACTTCGACGGCACGGTCGACGGCGTCGCCCATCCGGGCATGAAGGGCGCTGCGCACGAGCTGGAGCTCGGCGCCAACAGCTTCATCGACACCTTCGAGGCGCAGCTCGTCGGCGCCGCGCCGGGCGAGACGCGCACCGTGACCGTCACCTTCCCCGCCGACTACGGTGCCGAGGAGCTGCGGTCGAAGGAGGCTGTCTTCACGGTCGAGGTGAAGGAACTCCGCCGGCCGCTCGCGCCCGCCATCGACGACCCGTTCGCGAAGGACATGGGGTTCGACGACCTCGCCCAGCTGCGCGAGGCGGTGAAGGAGCGGATCGACCGTGACTATCGGCAGGCGAGCCGCGCGCGGCTGAAGCGCGCTCTCCTCGACGAGCTGGCGGGCAAGGCCGACTTCGAGGCGCCGGCCGGCATGGTCGACATGGAGTTCGACGCGATCTGGCGGCGGCTCAAGGACGAGATCGAGCGCGGCGGTGCGGCCGAGGAGGCCGGCAAGGACGAGGACGCGCTCAAGGGCGAGTACCGCGGGATCGCCGAGCGCCGCGTGAAGCTGGGCCTGCTGCTGGCCGAGGTGGGCAAGCGGAACAACGTCGAGGTGACGCGCGACGAGCTGTCCCGCGCCGTCGTCACCGAGGCGCAGCGCTTCCCCGGGCAGGAGCGGCAGGTCTACGAGTTCTTCCAGAAGAACCCGCAGGCGGTCGAGCAGCTCCGCGCGCCGATCTACGAGGACAAGGTCGTCGACTTCATCGTCGAACTCGCGAAGGTGGACGAGCGCGAGGTGACGGTGGAGGAGCTGCTGAAGGACCCTGGCGAAGAGGCGTGACGCACGCCAATTCAACCGAGGGAATCATCCTGCCCCTGGCCCGACCGGACGCCGACATGCGAGATCACGACTGGACGATGAACACGCTGGTGCCGATGGTCGTCGAACAGACGAACCGCGGCGAGCGAGCGTACGACATCTACTCGCGCCTCCTGAAGGAGCGGATCATCTTCCTGATCGGCCCGGTCCACGACGGGGTCGCGAGCCTGATCAGCGCCCAGCTCCTGTTCCTGGAGAGCGAGAACCCCAACAAGGACATCGCCTTCTACATCAACAGCCCGGGCGGCTACATCACGGCCGGCATGGCGATCTACGACACGATGCAGTACATTCGGCCCGCGGTCTCGACGGTCTGCATCGGTCAGGCGTCGTCCATGGGCTCGCTGCTGCTGGCGGCGGGCGCGGCGGGCAAGCGGTTCTGCCTGCCGAACGCGCGGATCATGGTCCACCAGCCTTCGGGCGGTGCCCAGGGGCAGGCGGCAGACATCGAGATCCAGGCCCGCGAGATCCTGAAGATGCGGTCCCGGATGAACGAGATCTACGCCCGCCACACGGGGCAGACGCTGGACGCCATCGAAGAGGCGACCGAGCGCGACCGCTTCATGTCCGCGGAGGAGGCGAAGGCCTTCGGTATCGTCGACCAAGTGGTGGAGAAGCGGCCGGGCGTACCGGTCTGACGCGCGGCGGCGGGCGCGGATCGGGGTCGAACCGATCCGGTTGCCCTCCCGGGCGGCGGTGGTGTTGAATGACGTCGCCCGACGGGCGGTGATCGCCCGTCGCGGCCGGAAGGTTTCACACGCTCCGCGGCGATCGGCCGCGCGACGGGGCCGACATGAGCAAGACCACCGGCGGCGACTCGAAGAACACCCTCTACTGCTCCTTCTGCGGGAAGAGCCAGCACGAGGTCCGCAAGCTCATCGCCGGCCCGACCGTGTTCATCTGCGATGAATGCGTCGAACTCTGCATGGACATCATCCGCGAGGAGAGCAAGACCTCCCTCGTGAAGAGCCGCGATGGGGTGCCGACCCCACGCGACATCAACGCGGTCCTCGACGATTACGTGATCGGGCAGGAGCACGCCAAGCGTGTCCTGTCCGTCGCC